>CALDGN010000116.1 GCA_937942965.1 uncultured Acidimicrobiales bacterium
CCGTCGCCAGCTCCAACACCCCCGCCGATGCGGAAGGGCTCGCGAACCTGGTCGACGGGCTCGAAGCACGCCGCTTCGACACCCTGTGGCTGTCGGACACGCCGTTGACGACGGCCGTCGAACCCCTGATGGCACTCGCGATTGCGTCGGCACGCACAATCCGACTCAAGCTCGGCACCAACGTCGTGATCCCCGGCCGCAACCCTCTCCACCTAGCCAAAGAGCTCGCCCACCTCGACCGGCTGAGCAACGGCCGCCTGCTGCTGGCGTTCATGCCTGGGATCGGATCGCCGACCGAGCGGGCCGCCCTCGGCGTGACCGGCGTCGACCGCAACAAGCGAGTCGCGCAGACGATCGAGATGTGTCGGGCGTGGTGGGCGGGCGAAGCCGTCACCGGCGACTACATGGGGTTCAGCTACGACGAGGTCCGGGTCGGTCCCCCGCCGATACAAGACCCGCTCGAGATCTGGCTTGGCGGCAACGGACCGAAGGGGCTCGCGCTCACGGCGTCGCACGCCGACGGCTGGCTCGGCTCACGAGCCACACCTGCCGAGGCTGGGGGCCATCGCCGCACCATCGAAGCTGCTGCCGCCGAGGCTGGGCGCATCATCGATGACGACCACTTCGGCATCAGCATTCCGTATGCCCGCGTCGACCTCGACGACCGAGTCGTCGCCGCCATCATGCGCAACACCGACGCGGAACGAACCGACATCTTGCCGTTCGGCCCGGTCGAGCTCGCCGACTTGATTCAACGCCACCTCGACGCAGGCATCACCAAGTTCGTGTTGCGGCCTATGGCGTTGCATGACGGCTGGGACGTCGAACTTGACTACCTCGCCGAGCACACGCTGCCGTTCCAGAACTAGGCCCTGGCCGGGTACTGACGTTCGGTCCGCGGGTGGCACCGGTCGGCGTTTGGCTATCGTCGTCGCCGTGTTGCTGGTGTTAGCCATGTCAAACATACGTCGCGGCGTGCGCGCCCTCGGCGTCACTACTGCGCTCGTCATGCTGCTGGGCGCCTGCGCGTCCGAGGCAACAGACCAAGCCCAAGTGGTCACCGCCGCACCGACCGCCGTGCCAACGACTCCGCCGCTGACCGTCCCGACCGAGACGCCCGTTCCGACGGCGACGGCCATCCCCGAGCCCACGGCGACTCCGCTTCCGGCGCCGACCGCAGAACCGACGCCGACCGTCGAGCCGACGCCAGCCCCTGCGGCGACGGCCGAGCCTGCGGAAGCGGAGAGCGCTGCGGAACAGACCTCCGCTCCAGTCGAGGTTGCCCCAACCGCTACTCCAGTGCCGGCACCTACCGAAGCCCCGACGCCGCTCCCGACACCGATTCCGACAGCGACCGTCGAAGCAACCGAGCCAGACACACCTGTCTCCGGCGTTGACCCCGTTCCCGCCACAGACACGACGCCAACCGCCGTCGTCGTCGTGACCTCGAACGAGCCGCCGCTGGAGTGCTACGACCCCGTCATCAGCATCTACCGCGCCTTCGTCGACGGCGTCGACTCACTCTCGTTCGAGGGCGGCCGCGTCACCTGCATCGGAGCGGCGACGAACGGCGTCTCCGCCGCCCGCAGCTACCGGCACTTGAGCGGACTCGTCATCAGCCGAAACAACAACTACATCTTTAACAGCGCAGGCACCGGCTACATCAACTTCAGCGGCGCCGTGCACTTCTGCATCAACGGACAGGCATCGAGCGCACCGATCCAGTCCGAGACCGTGCCATCGCTCCTCAATGTGATCGAGGCCGAAATCCAGCGGCAGGTCGCACAAGGCGCCACCGGCCCGACCTCATTCAGCGGCAGCGCCCAATGCTGATGAACCAGTGTTGATTCAGCCAGTGTTGATGAGCGCATGCATTTCGACCTCGTCGTAGTCGGAGGCGGCGCGGCCGGCTTCTTCACTGCGATCACCTGCGCTGAGCACTCCGATAAGTCGGTGCTGATCCTCGAGAAGACCGGGCAGCTGCTCCAGAAGGTCAAGATCTCGGGCGGTGGTCGCTGCAACGTCACCCACAACTGCTTCGACCCCCGCGAGCTCAGCCGCAACTACCCCCGAGGCGAGAAGTCACTGATCGGCCCACTGCATCGATTCGGCGCCGCCGACACCGTCGAGTGGTTCGCCCAACGCGACGTGGCCCTGACGACCGAGGCCGACGGCCGGATGTTCCCCGTCTCGAACCGATCCCAAACGATCGTCGACGCCTTGCTCAACTCAGCTCGTGCCGCCAAGGTCGACATCCGAACGTCCGAGGGCGTGACTTCGATCGCCACGACCGCGCCTGACGAGCACGGCGCCCGTTTCGAACTCACCACCGACGCCACTGCCGCCTACACGGCAGCCAACGTCATGATCGCCACGGGCGGAACCCGCAGCGCAGCTGGTGCGAAGCTCGCCGCCGACCTCGGCCACGAGCTGCAGCCCGCAACCCCATCGCTGTTCACCTTCAAGATCAAGGACCCCCGCATCGACGACCTGAGTGGCCTCTCGGTGAGCAACGCCGAGGTCAGCATTCAGCAGAGCAAGCTCCGCAGCGAAGGCCCGGTGCTGATTACCCACTGGGGGCTGAGCGGGCCAGGCATCTTGAAGATCTCTGCCTGGGGCGCACGCGAACTCGCTGAACGTGACTACCGATTCGACATCACCGTGAACTGGCTACCGGGCGAAGATCCGGCGCAGGTCATCGCGGCCCAGCGCAACAGCGAGGGAAAGCGGCACTTGTCGACCCGCAGCCCGTTTGCGTCGATCCCGAAACGCCTCTGGCAGCGCATGCTTGTCGCCGCAGCCATCTCCGACGACGACACCTGGGGCCAGCTCACCAAGGCCCAAACGAACCAGCTCGTGCGCGAGCTCACCGCCGCGACGTTCGCCGTCAACGGCAAGAGCACCAACAAGGACGAGTTCGTCACCTGCGGCGGCATCGTCCTCGACGAGATCAACTTCAAGACCATGGAGAGCAAGCTCGTCCCCGGCCTCTATTTCGCAGGAGAAGTCATCGACGTCGACGGGATCACTGGCGGCTTCAACTTCCAGAACGCCTGGACGAGCGGCTTCCACGCCGGTACCGCCATCGCCAGCCAGTCCTAATCGCTAGCCGCTGATCTCGACGATCAGCTCGACCTCGACGGCGATGTCGAACGGCAGCGAACCCATCCCGACTGCCGAGCGGGCATGGCGGCCGGCATCGCCGAACACCTCGACCATCAGGTCCGAAGCGCCATTGATCACCTGAGGGTGCTTGCCGAACTCGGGCGGGCAGTTCACCATGCCGAGCAGCTTGATGACCTCGGTGACCCGGTCAAGCGAGCCAAGGTGCTGGCGCATCGTCGCCAGCAGTCCGAGCCCGCAACGCCGGGCCGCGTAGTAGCCCTGATCGACGTCGAGCCCGTCGCCGACCTTGCCGCGAATCGACTTGCCATCGATGTCGATCGGGCCATGCCCGGACACGTACAACACATTGCCCGTCTGCTTGGCGGTGACATAGCTACCGACCGGCGTCGCTGGCTCGGGCAGCTCAAGTCCAAGCTCGACGATTCGTTCTTCAGGAGTGGCCATGGCCAACGCTAGGCCACAGCTCCACTCGCGATACGAGTTGCTATGGAATGCGTCACGATCGCGCGGACGGTGACGGCGACCCCCTACGGTTAGCGCCGCGCTAGGCACAAGGTTGCCTGGTGGGCTTGCAGAGAAGCACCGGTTTCGCATTCTCATCGTGAGCCTCACGTAGAGAAATTGACCCCGACGATCCGTACGGGGCACAACCGAAACCCACAATCCGCGCCGACACATGTTGTGTCGCCGAATGGAATCTTCATGCCCCCCACCACTTCCCCCACGTTCGCCGATCTTGGCGTGCCTCAATCCATCTGTGATGCGCTCGCTGCCCGCGACATTCACGCCCCGTTCGACATTCAGGCCGCAACGCTCGTCGATGGCCTCGCTGGCCGCGACGTGCTCGGACGAGCACCAACCGGCTCAGGCAAGACCATCGCCTTTGGCATTCCGGTCGTCGCCGACCTGCCCAAGGCTCGCCCCCACCATCCAACAGCGCTGGTCCTCGCCCCGACTCGTGAACTCGCCGACCAGATCCGTGTCGAGCTGGCCTCGTTCTGCAAGCCCGCACGTGTCGGCGTCGTCTACGGCGGCGTCGGCTACGGCAAGCAGCTGCGCCTGCTCGAGCAAGGCGTCGACGTACTCGTCGCCTGCCCGGGCCGCCTCGAAGACCTGATCCAGCGCGGCGACGTCAACCTCTCCGAGGTCGAGCGCGTCGTCCTCGACGAAGCCGATCGCATGGCCGACATGGGCTTCATGCCCGCGGTCCGCCGTCTGTTGGACCAGACCCGCAACGATCGCCAGACCGTGCTGTTCTCGGCGACGCTCGACGGCGACGTCGCCAAGCTCACTCGTGACTACCAGCACAACCCGGTCCGTCACGAAGTCGGCGAATCGACCCCCGACATCACCCTGGCCGACCACCTATTCTGGAAGATGGACAAGAGCGAGCGCACCGAAGTCACGGCGCTTGCGGTCACCGCCGAATGGCCTGCCATCATCTTCTGCCGCACCCGCCACGGTTGCGATCGCCTGAAGAAGCAGCTCAGCAAGCTCGGCGTTGACGCCGTCGCCATTCACGGTGGCCGCAGCCAAAACCAGCGCACCCGAGCCCTCGATGACTTTACGACGTCGCGGGCCCAGGCGCTGGTCGCAACCGATGTCGCCGCGCGTGGCATCCACGTCGATGGCGTCGCCCTCGTCGTTCACTACGACCCACCTGAAGATCACAAGACGTACGTGCACCGCTCCGGCCGCACCGCCCGCGCTGGTGCCAGTGGCATCGTCGTTTCGCTGCTCACCGCCGAGCAGATGAAGGACGCCAAGTCCGTCATGCGCAAGATCGATCTGAACGAGCCAATCACGGCTCCGTCGATCGATGACATCCGTGCGCTCGCAAGTGGCGAACCGAAGCCAGAGCGAGCACCAGCCCGCGAGCCGCAGCCGCAGAACAACGGCGG
>CALDGN010000117.1 GCA_937942965.1 uncultured Acidimicrobiales bacterium
GATGTCCGATGTCGTGCAGCAGCCCAGCGAGGGCGAGGTCGTCGGTCGCATCTGACGCTGCGTCGAGATGCGCGGCCGTCTGGAGCGAGTGCTCGAGCATGGTCAGCGCTTCGCCGTAATGCACGTCGGCCATGCCCTCGATGATCCCGATCAAGTGATCAGTGATCGGCATGGTGTCGTCCGTCAAGCTGCGGCCAGTCCACACGGATGGCGCATCGAAGTTGGCGAGCGCGGCAACCGTCGGCGCAGTGTCAAGAATCGACACGGGCCGTGACCACGTAGAGGCCGGCGGGATCCCGTCCGCTCGCAGCACGGCGAAGGTCACCATGTCGATCGGATCCGAGGCTTGGTGGTCATTGCCGTGCCCGCCGTGATCGGTCGTCACGAGCACCGCGCTGTCCTCACCCGCTGCGCCAAGCAGGTCTCCGAGCGCGGCATCGCTGCGACTCAGCGCCTCGAGGTACTCGGTAGATCCCCAACCGTGGTCGTGCCCGGCCAGGTCAGGTGACACGAGATACGCGAAGGCAACGTCGATCTCCGCCGAGAGCACCACCTGCGCGGCATGAGCCATGCGGGCGTCATCGTCGCCGCCATAGCCACCGTCGAGGAAGTAGCGATCGTCAGCGGCGTCGGGCTCAACGATTGCATTGATCGGCGCCCAGTTCAGCAGGGCGGCCGTTCGCAATCCCGCCTGGCGAGCCGTGCGCAGGAACGTCGGCCAGTCGTCGGACAACGGGAGCGGCGTGTTGTCGAGTATCCCGTGTACGGCAGGATCGATGCCTCGCAGCATCGACGTGTGGGCCGGGAGCGTGATCGACGGAAACACCGTGCGAGCGTCGAAGGTCGAGGCGCCCTGGCGCGCGAGGCGCACCAGATTCGGCATGGTCGCACCCGTCACGAACCGTGGCGCAACACCATCGATCGAGACGACAAGCAGCTTGGTCGGCACGATCGAAGTTTCGCACTTGTGCCGCTGTCAAACCGGCGCAAACGGCCTTGGTCCTATGACGACTCGTCACCCGGGATCGGTGTGTGGTTGAAGCGGAAGGCCCGAGCGACGCCCTCACGGCCGCCGTGCTGCTGCATCAGCCGTTCTTGGGAAGCAAAGGCCGCGGCGTTCGCGTGCTGCGGATCAACGATCTCGCGGAGAGCTGCCCCGAGTTCCGCACGCACCCAGGCATGGCCAGACGACGAACCGAGGTCCACCAGTTCATCGGGGTCGGCGACGACATCGAACAGCTGGGCGGGATGGTCGACGTGTTCGACGTACTTCCATTCGCCGCGTCGCACCGCGAAGGAACCGGTGATCGAACCACCGTCGTGGTACTCGGTGAAGCCGAGGCGATCCGTGTCGGTCGGACGGGAGGCGATCACGCGGAGCGAGCCGTTGGCGTCGGTAGCGCGACCCGCTGCTTCGTCGAGGGTTCCGGCGATGTCGATGAGGTTGACCTCGGTATCGCACGTCACGCCAGCGGCTACGCCAGGCCCAGACATGATCATGGGCACGTCGACCGAGTCCCGGTACATGAACGACTTGCACCACAGCCCTCGGTTGCCCGCCATCTCGCCGTGATCCGAGGTATAGATCACCAGCGTGTTGTCGAGCTGCCCGGCCGCCTCCAGCGCACCCAGCACCCGGCCGACGTTGTGGTCAAGCCAACTGACGAGCGCGAAGTACGCCCGACGGCCGCGCTGGGCCAGCGTCGGATCGAACCAGCGCCCGTAATCGAAGAACGAACGCATCGCCGCGACGGCGGCATGGTCGTCGTCGACCAGTCCGATCTCGGGCGGCGGTACCTCGCCGAGCGGATACATCGACGTGAACTCATCGGGTGCCGACAGCGGGTAGTGCGGGGCAACCAGTGAGACAAACGCACACCATGGCGATTCGGGTTGAGCGCTCGCCGTGCGGCTGCGGTCCTCGAGCCAGGCCGTTGCGGCCTCGGTGACCCGACGGTCGTAGCGGGTGTAGGTGGTCTCGCCGCTGCCGACATCGCGGGCCAGTTCTGCGCTCTCGTCGTAGGGGAGCGGCTCGCGCCGTGGGAGCCCTTGGAGCCAACCGACGCCCCCGGCGATGAACATCGGCAGCACTCGATCGGTGAAGCCGTCGTCGTCGGCGCCAGAACGATGGTGCAGCTTGCCGAACGAGACGACGTCGTAGCCAGCGTCGCGGAGTCGATGCGGCCAGCCCTGTGGCTCGCCGGACCAGGCTTGCGCCGAGTCCCACGCGCCGACCTTGTGCACGTAACGTCCGGTCGCAAACGCGGCCCGGGCGGGTACGCAGATCGGCGATGGGGTCCAGGCTCTTGTGAAGCGCGTGCCACGGGCTGCGAGCCGATCAAGGTGGGGCGTCTGCGCGACGGCGTGGCCCGCACAACCGAGCGCTCGAGCCTGGTGCTCGTCGCCCATCAGCACCAGGATGTTCGGCCGTCGGTTCGAGCCCGACGCGGCCGGATCAGGCTCCAACGCGCTCGCGAGCAGCAGTCGTCGAGAACACGAGTGCTCCGTCGTCGAGGTTCGACTTGAGCAAGACCTTGCGATCGAGCGAGTAGCGCTGGGGGTTCGTCCACGGCTCGCGGTCGCCCTGCTTGGGTAGCAGCGCCATCATGCGCTGCATGTAGCCGCTGCTGAAGTCCTCGATCCAGTCACGGCGGGGCATGTCACGATCCGATGGACGCAAACGAGGGGTGACGACATCGGTGCCTGTGTCACGCATGTGGTTGAGTACCCGGCACACGAACTGCGACACGAGATCTGCTCGCAAGGTCCACGACGCATTGATGTAGCCGAACGTCGACGCCATATTCGGAATGTCCGAGTAGCCAACGCCGCGATAGGTCCACGTGTCGGAGAAGTCGATGGTCTTGCCATCGACAACGAAGTCCATGTCGCCGACCGTGACCAGGTTCAGGCCGGTGGCGCTGATGACGATGTCGGCATCGATGTGCTCGCCCGACTGCAACTGAATCCCAGTCTCGGTGAACGTCTCGATCTGGCCAGTCGTGACCGACGCGTCGCCCCGTTTGATCGACTTGAAGAAGTCACCATCGGGCACCAGGCACAGGCGCTGGTCCCACGGGTTGTACTCAGGCGTGAAGTTGGCCGCCGTCTCTTCTTCGCCGAGCGCATCTCGCGTGAACTTCAGCAACTGCTCGCGAACCTTCTCGGGCTTCTTGCGGGTCATGTTGTAGAAGAACTCACCGCGGGCCGAGTTCAGCTTGCGGGTGATTGCATACGCGGTCTTCTCCGGCAGAACCTTGCGCATGCCCTCAGACATCTGATTCACCGACGGTCGCGACACCATCCAGGTGGGCGACCGCTGCAGCATCGTGATGTGTTCGGTCTTGTCCGCCATCGCGGGCACGAGCGTGACTGCCGTTGCGCCCGAGCCAATAACGACCACCCGCTTGCCCTCGTAGTCAAGGTCCTCGGGCCATTCCTGGGGGTGCACGATCGGTCCTGCGAACTGTTCTTCACCCGGGAAGTCGGGACGGAACCCGCCCTTGTAGCTGTAGTAGCCCGAGCACATGAACAAGAAGTTGCAGGTGTACACGGTCGGCGTTGCATCGGGCCCGACCTGGCAGTGGACGGTCCAGTGGCCGTCGTCGGTGCTCCACTCGGCCCGCACGACCTGGTGCTGGAACTTGATCTTGTCGGTGATCCCGAACTCGTCGGCGGTCTCGCGCACGTAGTTCAAGATCGATGGCCCATCGGCGATTGACTTGGCCTCGGTCCACGGCTTGAAGCTGTAGCCCAGGGTGTGCATGTCGCTGTCCGACCGAATGCCCGGGTAGCGGAACAGGTCCCACGTGCCGCCCAGGTCATCGCGACCCTCCAGGATCGTCCACGACCGGTCGGGACTGTCCTGTTGCAGCCAGTACGCCGCTCCGATCCCAGAGATGCCAGCCCCCACAATCAAGACGTCAATGTGTGCGACTGCAGTCTGCTCCTGCGCAAGTGCCATTCGTAGAGTGTGGGGCGTTCGGGACCCAGTCGCAAAGTCCCGGCCGAACGCCGAACGTTTCGCTAGCTGGTGAACGTCGAGGCGTGGACGCGAGGAAGGCGGCCCTGCCATGGAAGCGCCTCTTCGAGCTGGCCCGCGAGCTGCAACAGCAAGGGGTCGTGGCCCATGTTTGCGGCGAGCTGCACCCCAACCGGCAGGCCATCGGCGCTCCAGTGTGTCGGCACTGAGATCGCTGGCTGGCCGGTGACATTGAACGGCAGTGTGAAGAGCCCGATACGGGCGTAGGCCGCCGAGATCTTCCACGGCTTTTCCTCTGGCGGCCAGAGTTCGTCGGTGCGCATCGGGGGAGTGCCGGCCGTCGGCGAGAGCACGATGTCGTACGCAGCCATCCAGTCGATTACCGACATCGACCAGGCTTGCTGACGTTCGTTCGCTTCGATCCACTCGGTGGCCCGCATCTCCTTGCCACGCTGAGCTGCTGTCCAGTTGTACGGCTCGACCTCGTCGGCGGTGAGGTCGCGTCCGATGAGTTCGCCGAGTCCGTCGACGCGGCGAGCGATGCCGGCCATCCAGAGTTCGCCATTCACGCGACTGGCAGGACCGATGAGGTTGTCTGCGTCGACGATCTCGATCTGATGGCCGAGCTGCTCGAGGGCAGCGGCAGCAGCGTCGACGGCTTCGACGCACGATGGATCGATCTCGATGCGACCGCCGTCGCGGATCACCGCCACGCGAAGTGCGCCCGTCGGAGCCGGGTGCTGCGCGGGGGTTTGGAACAAGTCGGCATCGACGGCGCCCTGCACGGTGGCAAGGAACGCCGCGGTGTCGCGGACCGTGCGGGTGACCACAAGCTCGGAGGTGAGACGGGACACGTTCTGCGGGTTCGGCACCAGCCCGCGCGTCGTCTTGAGCCCCACGAGCCCATTCCACGCGGCGGGCAGTCGTGTCGAGCCGCCTCCGTCGTTGGCGTGTGCGATCGGCACCATGCCGCTCGCAACCGCCGCCCCGGAGCCGCCGCTGCTTCCGGCGGGTGAGCGAGTGAGCTCCCATGGGTTGTTCGTCGGGCCACAGCTCAACGGTTGGGTCGTCGGCACGCTGCCCATCTCGGGCAGGTTGGTCTTGCCCATCGTGACCAAGCCCGCAGCGCGGAAGCGAGCGCCGAGTTCGGTATCGGCCGTCGCCGTGTGGCCTGCGTCTTTGAGTGCTTGGTTCCCAGCCCAGTAGGGAAGCTCGGCCTGGTTCGCACCGATGTCCTTGATGAGGAACGGCACGCCGGTGAAGGGGCCGTCAGGCAGCGGCTCCGCCGCGTTCGCGAGGGCGCGCTCATAGTCGGTGTGGATGACGGCGTTGAGCGTCGGATTGAGGCGATCGATCCGTTCGATCGCGGCCTCGACCAGCTCGGTGGGAGAGGCCTGTCCGGAGCGGACCAGTTCGGCCTGCGCAGTCGCGTCGAGAAGGGAGAGATCAGTCACGAGTACGAGCCTAGAAGACCACTCACCGTGAACTCTCAAGGGGTCTGACCCCCATTTTGAGGGGCTTAGGGGGTGAGGGCGGCGATCACGTCGTCGGGCGCTTGGACGAGTTCGATGAGCACGCCTTCGCCGGACAAGGGGAATTCGTCGTTGCCCTTGGGATGTACAAAGCAGATGTCGTGGCCTGAAGCACCCTTGCGGATGCCCCCAGGCGTGAACCGCATGCCCTGGTCATCAAGCCAGCCAACGGCCGCGGGCAAGTCATCGACCCACAGGCCGACGTGGTTCAGCGCGGGGTCGTTGACCTTGGGCCGCGACTCGGGGTCGAGTGGCTCCATCAGATCGACTTCGACCGCATGGGGGCCGCTGCCAAGCTGCAAGATGTCCTCTCGGACGTTCTCCGACTCTGACTCGTAGTCGCCGACCTTCTCGACGCCCAGCGTGTCGACCCACAGATTGCGAAGCGCCCCCAGGTCCAACCCGCCAACGGCGATCTGTTGCAGACCGAGGATGCGGAACGGACGATTCTCAGACGTGCTCATGCGGAAGCTCCGGTCTGCTTAGAGGCCCGGGACTGCTTGACGATCTCGATGACTTCGGCCGCAGCCTCGGGGATGTTGGTGCCCGGGCCAAAGATCGCCCCGACGCCAGCTGCATACAACTCGTCGTAGTCCTTGGGTGGGATGACGCCGCCGCAGATGACCGTCACGTCCTTGCCGCCCTCGGCCGCGAGGGCGGCGACGAGCTGTGGCACCAGGGTGAGGTGTCCGGCCGCATGGCTCGATACGCCGATCAGGTCGGCTTCCTTTGCCACGGCCTCGGCCGCTGCTTCTTCGGGCGTCTGAAACAAGGGACCGACCAACACGTCGAAGCCGAGGTCGGCGAACGCCGTTGCGATGACCTTGGCGCCGCGGTCGTGGCCGTCCTGGCCCATCTTGGCGACGAACATGCGGGGCTTACGCCCGTACTCGTCGGCGAATGCCGAGATCGAGGCGGCAATTGCGGCGTACTCATCGTCGCCGTCGTAGGCGGCGCCGTAGACACCGCTGATGAGTTGGGTCTCGGCGACGTGGCGTTCGAACACTGCCTCCATCGCGTCGCTCATCTCGCCGACGGTCGCCCGGGCACGCGCAGCGGCGACACAGGCGGCGAGCAAGTTGCCGTCGCCCATTGCCGTGTGTGTGACTGCCGCCAACGCTTCTTCGCACTCGCTGCCGCTGCGCTGGCTACGTGTCTCTTCGAGGCGCCGCACCTGCTGGGCACGAACCTCGGTGTTGTCGATGTCGAGGACGTCGACCTGGTCGGCGTCGTCGACCGTGTACTTGTTGACGCCCACGACGACGTCCTCGAGGCGGTCGACTCGCGCCTGGCGTCGAGCTGCGGCTTCTTCGATACGTAGCTTCGGCCATCCGGCCGCAATTGCCTTGGTCATGCCGCCAGCGGCCTCGATCTCGCCAATGATCTCGCGGGCCCGATCCGCCAGGTCGGCGGTCAGCTTCTCGACGTAGTAGCTGCCGGCGAGAGGGTCGACCGTGCGGGTCACGCCCGTCTCTTCGGCCATGATCAGCTGCGTATTGCGGGCGATGCGGGCACTGAATTCGGTCGGCAGACCGAGCGCCTCATCGAAGCTGTTCGTATGCAGGCTCTGGGTACCGCCCAGGACCGCAGACAGTGCCTCGAACGCGGTGCGCACGATGTTGTTGTGCGGGTCCTGCTCGGTCAGCGACACACCTGAGGTCTGACAGTGCGTGCGCAGCATCGATGACTTGGGGTTCTGGGGATCGAACTGAGCCATCAGCTCGGCCCAGAGCAGGCGGGCTGCACGGAGCTTGGCGATCTCCATGAAGAAGTCCTGGCCGATGTTGAAGAAGAAGCTCAGTCGGCCCGCGAAGGCATCGACGTCGAGGCCCTTGGCGAGCGCCGCCCGCACGTACTCGAGGCCGTCGGCAAGCGTGTACGCCAGCTCGATGTCGACCGTCGCACCAGCTTCTTGGATGTGGTAGCCGGAGATCGAGATGGAGTTGAACCGAGGCATGTTCTCGGCCGTGTATTCGATGATGTCGGCAACGATCCGCATCGAAGGCTCGGGCGGGTAGATGTAGGTGTTGCGCACCATGAACTCTTTGAGGATGTCGTTCTGGATGGTGCCGGCGAGCTTCTCTTGGCTGACGCCCTGCTCCTCGGCGGCGACGATGTAGCACGCCAAGATCGGCAGCACTGCGCCGTTCATCGTCATCGACACACTCATCTGATCGAGCGGGATCTCGTCGAACAGGATCTTCATGTCCTCGACGGAATCGATTGCTACGCCGGCCTTACCGACATCGCCGACAACCCGGGGATGGTCCGAGTCATAGCCACGGTGGGTCGCCAGGTCGAACGCAACCGACAGGCCCATCTGGCCCGCAGCCAGGTTGGCCCGGTAGAACGCGTTGGACTCTTCGGCGGTTGAGAATCCCGCGTACTGACGAATCGTCCACGGACGGTTCGTGTACATGGTGGCTCGTGGACCCCGTACGAAGTTGCCGCTGCCCGGGATCGAGCCAAGATGCTCGACACCAGCGAGGTCCGCTTCGGTGTAGAGCGGCTTGACGTCGATGCCTTCGGGCGTCGAAACGACCAGCTCGTCGGGGGAGCGCCCCTTGAGCTCGCGTTCGGCCGTAGCGCGCCATTCTTCGATCGTCACAGGTCCTCCTGATCGTCCTGCCCCGAGCCTAATTGGCCGACCCGACACCCCGAAGATCCACGGGAAGAACACGGCCCAAAGGTGTGTGAACTGACTGTGAACTCTTCCCCCAAGTGACCAGCGAGGCGCCGCCGACTTCGTAGAGTGCAACCATGCGCGTGCGGTCGTTCGAGTTGTCCGGAACCCAGGACGGTGATCTCCGGAAGCTGCACGACCACTTGCTCGAGTCGGGCGGCTTCGAGTTCCGCGCTGGTGGCTCCGGATTCTTCGTCGTCGTCCGTGAGCGCTTCGTTGCGGCCACAGGGTCCGCCTTTGCGCAGATGATCATGGCCGCTCGCGAAGATGACACGATCAACGTCGATGTCGTCGTAGCCGGGGGGCGGCCGGACGCCGACCGCCACCTCGCCGACCTGCAGCGAGCCACAGATCTTGTACGCGGCTTCGCGGATCGCCACGACCTCGAAGCGGTCGACATCTAACCGAAACGCGATTCTGTCCCATTGTGATCGGGCGACGCCTACGGTGTGGCCCCGTGACTCGAGACCTGATTCTGGGCGTCGACATCGGCGGTAGCGGTATGAAGGCGGCACTGGTCGACCTTGACCAGGGTGTCATGGCGACCAAGCGGCATCGCATCAAGACGCCGCGGCCCGCTATGCCGGGCGCAATGGCCGATGTCTTTGGGCAGCTCAAGGACCACTTCGACTACTCGGGGCCGATCGGTTGCACGTTCCCCGGCGTCATTCAGAATGCCTCGGTGGTGAAGACCGCAGCCAACCTCGATGCGTCGTGGGTGGGCGTCGACGCAGCCGAACTCTTCGGCAGCAAAGACAGCCCGGTGACCCTCATGAACGATGGTGACGCCGCCGGCCTGGCCGAGATGGAGCATGGGATCGGCAACGGCGTCGATGGAACCGTTGTCATGATCACGATCGGCACCGGACTCGGTACCGCGGTGTTCACCGACGGCAAGCTCGTGCGCAACACCGAGTTCGGCCATATCGAAATCAACGGCCTCGATGCTGAAACCCGGGCCTCAAGCCGAGTGATCGATGACTTCGGGCTCAGCTTCGAGCAGTGGGCTCCGCGCATGCAGGTGTACTTGGAGACGATGGAGCAGCTGCTCTGGCCGAATCTGTTCATCCTCGGTGGTGGCATCTCGAAGCAGTTCGAAGAGTGGAGCCCGCTCATCGACATCTCGACGCCGATGGTCGCGGCGAGCGGGCGAAATGGCGCTGGCATTGTTGGCGCAGCTATGGCCGCCGCGGCGAACGTGCCGTAGCCCAAAAAGCAACGGCTGCTGAAAAGCAAAGTGGCGCCGGTCGGAACCGGCGCCACAGTAACGATCTTGTGCCGAGGCTGGGCCTCGACCGGTTGTCTTAGAGCTTGCTGATGACCATTTCGCAGCTGGACACTTCGACGCCGCCGCCTTCTTCGACGTCGAGGCTGGTAACGACGCCGTCTTCGATAATTGCGGCGTAGCGACGCGAGCGGGTACCGAGACCGAAGCCGGAACCGTCCATCACGAGGCCCATGGCTTCGGTGAATTCACCGTTGCCGTCGGCGAGCATCATGATGTCCTTGGCGCCCTGCTCTGCGGCCCATGCGCCCATAACCCATGCGTCGTTGACCGAGATGCAGGCAACCTTGTCGACGCCCTTGGCGGCGAGCTCAGCTTCGTTCTGCACGAAGCCTGGCATGTGCACCTTGGAGCAACCGGGGGTGAATGCGCCCGGAACAGCGAACAGGACGACCTTGCCGGTGCCCAGAACGTCGCCCGTCTGGACGGGGGTGGGTGCACCCTCGTCGTTGAGGACTCGGACCTCGATATCTGGAACGTTGTCGCCTACCGAAACTGCCATGGCTTATCTCCTTCTCAAACAGACCCTTCCGGTCTGCCTCACGGCGAGCATGGTACTCGTCGCACCTGCCGAGTGATTAGCGTTGCGGCGATGTGTTCTGCCCAGAGTCCACTGCATCGACCCCCAAGGAACTGCGCCAATGACTGAGCTGCACTGGAAGACCGCCACGGAATTGGCCGGACTGATGCGCTCGGGCGAGCTGAGTTCGCGCGAGGTGGTGCAGGCACATCTTGATCGGATCGACGCCACTAATGGCACGCTGAACGCGATCGTGACGTTGACCGCCGAGCAAGCACTCGCTGATGCTGATGCCGCCGATACGGCGCAGGCGAATGGTGAGCCGCTCGGTGTCCTGCACGGCCTACCGGTCGCCCACAAGGACCTGGCAGATACGGCGGGCGTCCTGACCACGCATGGCTCGCCGCTCATGGCCGACAACGTGCCCACCGCCGACGCGCTCGTGGTTGAACGAGCAAAGAAGGCTGGCGCCATCTCGATCGGCAAGTCCAATACGCCCGAGTTCGGTGCGGGTTCCCAAACGTTTAACGAGGTGTTCGGAGCGACCGCCAACCCCTACGACCCTGGACGCACCTGCGGAGGCTCGAGCGGTGGCGCTGCCGTGGCGCTTGCAGCCGGCATGGTGCCGCTGGCCGACGGCAGCGACTTCGGAGGTTCGTTGCGCAATCCAGCTTCGTTCTGCAACGTCGTTGGCTTTCGGCCGAGCCCAGGGCGGGTGCCTGCGTACCCCAAGGCCGATGCCTGGACGTACTTGTCGACCGAGGGTCCGATGGCTCGGACCGTCGAAGACGTCGCCCTGCTGCTGTCCGCGCAGGCGGGCCCTGATCTCCGAAGCCCGATCGCGCTCGAGACCACGGGTAGTGCGTTCCGGCCGCCACTGGCGGACCCCGACGCTGGTTTGCGTGTCGCCTGGGCACCGGATTTGGGCGGGCTTCCGATCCACGCCGATGTGCGCTCGGCGCTTGCGTCGGTACCTGGCGTCTTTGAGGACCTGGGCCATCACGTCACCGAGGACGTCCCGGACCTGTCTGGGGCGTTCGAGATGTTCGACACCCTGCGTGCCTGGAGCTTTGCGCTCGGCCTGGGCGGATTGATGGACAAGCACCGGGATCAGATGAAGGAGACCCTGATCTGGAATGTCGAGCGCGGCCGCAATCTGACCATCGAGCAGCACCATGCAGCGTCTGCGGCCAAGGAACGGCTCTACCAACGGGTCGTCGACTTCTTCTCCCGCTACGACGTGCTGCTTTGTCCCGTCGTCCAGGTACCGCCGTTCCCTGTTGAGACCGAGTACATCACCGAGATCGACGGCCACGAGATGACGAGCTACATCGAATGGATGCGAGCCTGCACCGATGTCACGGTCATGAACGCACCGGCAATCTCGGTACCAGCAGGGTTCACCGAAGATGGCCTTCCGATCGGGCTGCAGATCGTGGGCCCGCCCCGTGGCGACCAGCGTGTGCTGCAGGTCGCTCACCAGTTCGAGCAGGCGACGCGCGTCGGCGAACGTCGCCCTTCGATCTAGTCGGCGAGACCGGCCAGCATTCGATCACTGCCGGCCGGAGCGTTCACCCAGGAGAGCGATCGGCCCGTTGGCGCAAGGCGTGCCTGGGCGGCGCGCATGGCTTGGATGGTGGCATCGTCGATGAAAGGAGCTTCGGCGAAGTCGATCGTGACGTCGCAGGATCCGTCGGCGACATCCTCAATGGCGCTCGTGAATCCCTCGTCGGTCCCGATCCACAAGAGCCCACGCGGTACAACGGTGACACCGTCAGCACCATCAGAGCGATCGACGTTGAGGCCTTTCCAGAAATGGAGGCCGATCGTCAACACGACACCCAGCACAACGGCTCGTTCCACCCGAGGGGCAACGGCCAAGGTGGCTACGAACACGATCCAGGCCAGCGCCGCTTGATGCACATCGCGCTTCCAGAGACCGATCAGCAGCTTCGGCTTAATGAGTGACCAAGCCGCCGCCAACACGATGGCGCCAAGCACGGCCCGAGGAAGCGGTTCGAGTACACCCGCGAACGGCAAGAACGCGAGCACGACCAGTCCCGTGAAGCCGCCCGCCCAACGAGTCGTCGCTCCGGCCAGCTTGTTCACCGAGCTGCGAGAGAACGAGCCACCCACCGGGTAGCCACCGGCGAATGACGAGACGAGGTTGGCGATGCCCGAAGCCATGAACTCGCGGTTCGCGTCCCAGCGCGTGCCCGTCTCGTTGGCGAACGTGCGAGCGATCGAAACGGGCTCCGCGAAACCGATCAAGGCGATCACCAGAGCGCCCGCGAGCAGCGTCGGGATCTCGGCCCAGGGCAAATCGAGACTGAACGGAGGGAGACCCTCGGGCACGTCGGCCACCGTTGCGGCGTCGTAGCTCAGCGTCGACGACCACACGATGCCGATGATGACCGCAATCAGGACCCCCGGAAACAACGGGTGGACCTTTCGCCCGCCAAGGAACAGGACGATCGTGATCATCGCAAGCAGGATCGATTGCAGGTTCCAGTCGCCGGGTGACGTCAGGGCCTGGACGGCCTCGGGGATCACACCGTCGTCGCCCGCGACCAAACCCAGGGCTCGGGGAAGCTGTGAGCAGATGATCAGAATCGCAGCGCCACTCGTGAAGCCAGTCACCACCGGCAACGCGATGAGACGTACGACGACGCCGATCCGGAGGACGCCGAACACGAACCGAAACACGCCAACCATGAGTGCGAGCAGCGCTGCGAGCTGAGGGAGTTGGGCCGGATCGTCGGCAGGCAGCGCCGAGAAGGTCAGCAGGCTGACGACCGCGGTCGGACCGGTTTGCAGATAGGGCGACGACGCAAACAGGCTGAAGGCGAGCAGCGGAAACGCCGATGCGAATAGACCCAGGTAGGGCGGGAGGTTGGCCAGCTCGGCATAGGCGAGTGACTGTGGGATCAGGACCAGAGCGACGCTGGCACCCGCCAGGGCATCAGAGATGCTCGGGCGAGGAAGGTCAAGGCCGGCCATCACCTTGCACCGTATGCGGAACAGCTTGGGTCGCGGCGGACACGCCGCCGGCGACCCCTCACCGAGTGATCACGAGTCCCAGCGGTCGCGGATGATGAGGTCTTCGAGTGCAACTCGAGTGCGCTTCAGCGGGCTCTCGGGGTGGTCCTCGACGGGATAGCCGAGCGTGATGACCATGCCCATCGACCAATCGTCGGGCAGGCCAACAGCGGCACGGGCCTTGTCCTCGTGGTGCAGCGTGACGGGGCAGCTGCCGATGCCCTCGGCGTGTGCGGCGATCATCATGTTCTGGGCTTGGCGTCCGACGTCGAACATCCGCAGTTCGGCGGTCGGCGATGCAAAGCCGACGATCGCTGCTGAGGTTCCGATCCACGACGAGAAGTCGCCGGCTTCGACCAGAGCATCTTGAACGGCCTGGTCGGTTACGACGATGAGTCGGTTGACCTCGAGGTTCTTGGCGCTCCCGGCCATCCGTCCGGCCTGCAAGATGCGGTGCATGACGTCGTCGGCGATGGGCTGGTCGGTGTAGACGCGCAGGTCACGCTTGGAGACGATGGCTTCGTATGGGGTCATCGCCCCAGTGTGGCCGATGTAGCCCGTGCTCAATCAACGGGGGAGCGAGAACGGGGTGCCCCACTCGTTGTCGAAGACGACGTCCTCGACCGGCAAGCGCGTCAGCTTCGTGTATTGCTTCTCGGGCACGGGCCAACCGACCGCGATGAGCGCTCCGACGGCGATGTCTTCGGGAAGTCCGAGAAGCTCAGCGACGGCAGGTTCTTCGGCGGCGAGCAGCGTGGTGAGCGCCGAGCCGAGGCCTTCGTTGCGGCACCCGAGCAACACGTTCTGCACAAAGGGGTAGAGCGATCCGCCGCCGACAATGCTCTGGCGATCGAGTTCCTTGTCGGTGACGGCCAAGGTCCAGAGCTCGATGCAGCAGACGAGCAGGGCGGGAACTTCGGCGAGCTGCTTGGCGAAGTCGTCGGTGCGGTTGAGGCGATGTTGCGCATTGTCAGCCGACGACATGCGCTCGTCCTTTTCGCCGGTCTGGAACCCGACGACGCCTTCGCGCGCATGCTCGAGGTACTTGGTCCATTGCCGGCTGTGCAGATCAGCGACGGCCCGCTTGCGCTCCGGGTCAGTGACGACGATCGTGCGCCAACCTTGACGGTTCCCTCCGGACGACGCGAACCGTGCGTGGTCGAAGATGCGGTGCAGGGTTTCTCGTTCCACCGGTTCGTCGGTGAAGTACCGACACGATGGATTGGTCCGCATGGCCTCGTACAGCTCCATCGCCTGAACCTAGAGGAGCAGCGCCGTGCGAAGTACTACTCGTGCAGCTGGTTGAGGACCCGGTCGAGCTCGGTTGGTGAGATGAGCGAGCTGGGATCGAGGTCGCGGATCCCATCGAGACGCAGCACGTCGCCGAGCGTGAGCTGGTCATCAGGATCGATCTCGTCGATCGACGGCAAGATGTCGAACAGATCCGCGTCGGGGATGGTGAGCAGCAGGGCGTCGATGTCAAGATCCTCGATGACGCACACCGTCTCGCTGAACTCGCAGGTGTCCTGCGTTGGCTTGAGTACGAGCCAACCGCCTCCGACGAACACGATGCAGATCAGCGCAAAGGCGACCCACGTCGGCACGGTGCGGCCGGGCATGACCTCGTCGACAGGTGGCTCTTCGCGGGGAAGCCGGTCATCGAGTTCGGTGACCAGGCCGGCGAATGAGTTGCCTCGGCGGGGGAGCTCCATCGCCTTGCAAGGTACTGGCCACGACGCGCCGCCGAAAGGCGCCCCAGTCGTTCGCCCCGAGTAAAGCACACGCGGTGAGGTCGCGAGCCACGTTCTGTGGTTGCCGGACTGGCCAATGCCACGGAACTGGTCGTCGTCGGTGCAAGGCCGGTCGCTAGCCTCTGAACGTGAGCTATCCGCAACGCCGCCTCCGCCGCCTTCGCCGAACCGAAGCGCTCCGACGCATGGTCTCCGAGAGCCACTTGCGGCCCGAAGATCTCGTTGCGCCGCTCTTCGTGCGCGAAGGCATCGACGAGGCGCAGCCGATCAGCTCGCTGCCGGGCCAGTTCCAGCACACCCGTGCTTCGCTGCGTGCCGAGGTTCGAGAACTCGCGCAGTTGGGCGTGCCCGCGGTGGTGCTCTTCGGCGTTCCCGAGCGCAAGGATCCCGAAGGATCTGAAGCGTGGAACCCCGACGGGATCATGCAGCTCGCGCTCCAGGATCTGCGCGACGACCACGGCGACGACATGGTGCTCATCGCTGACCTTTGTGTCGATGAGTACACCGACCATGGCCACTGTGGCGTGCTCGATAACAAGGGTCAGCCCGACAACGACCGCACCCTCGCGCTGTACCGCAACATCGCGATCGCTCAAGCAACTGCCGGAGCCGACATCGTCGCCCCCTCCGGAATGATGGATGGACAGGTCGCAGCGATCCGCGATGCACTCGATGACGGATCGTTCGAGCAGACGGCGATCCTGGCCTATGCCGCCAAGTACGCAACGGCGCTGTACGGCCCGTTCCGCGACGCCGTCGACGTGACGATCGTCGGAGGCGGCAACCGCAAGGGTTACCAGCAAGACGTGGCGAACGCTCGCGAGGCTATGGAAGAGATCCGCTCCGACATTGCCGAGGGCGCCGACATGGTGATGGTCAAGCCGGCCATGCCCTATCTCGATGTGATCGCTCGGGCCCGCGCCGAGGTCGACGTGCCAATTGCCGCCTATCACGTCAGCGGCGAGTACGCGATGGTGCACGCCGCAGCGGAACGAGGCTGGCTCGAACTTGAGCCGGTTGCGTTGGAGCACACGCTGGCTATCAAGCGGGCGGGCGCCGACATGATCCTCTCGTACTTCTCCCGTATGTTGGCCGAGGCGATGCAATGAGCGCCGCCGCTTGACCTCCGCATGGCCGCAGCTTCGGCCAGATATTCAGGTGCACGAGTCCGTCGCCGACGTTGACGCCCTGTGGGACCGCTTCGAGGTGTTCGAAGCAATTCATCACACCCAGCGCATCTGCAACCCGATGAACGAGGCCCAGCTGATCGAACTGCTCGAACTTTTGCGGCCGGTCGAGCGCAGCTCGTGGCTCGACGTCGCTTGCGGGTCAGGCGAACTCGTGATCCGAGCGATCGAACAGGGATCGCGTCGCGCGACTGGCCTCGATCTCTCGCCCTGGATGCTCAACGCCGGCTCGGCCGAGAGTGAGCGGCGCCTGCCAGCGGAACAGCGTCCGACGTGGGTGCTGACCGAAGCGTCGAAGTGGTCGCCCGACCAGCCCGCCGACTGCGTGACGTGCCTCGGCGCGGACTGGATCTGGCATGGCATGCAGGGCACGATCCCCAAGCTCAAAGACCGTGTCGCTGCCGGTGGCATCGTCGCCTATGGCGGGCCGCGGCTGAACTTCGGTGCCGACCCCGAGTACGTCTCGTCCGAGTTCGGCCAGCTCGAGACGGCGGGCGATGTCGAGGCACGCATGGCCGAGTGCGGGCTCCGGGTCGTCGAGCGGATCGATCCCGGCGAAGCCGGTTGGCTCAGCTACCTGGAACGAGGACGCCAAGACGTCCTCGCGTGGGCCACGCGTCACCCGGGCACGCGAGCCGAACAGTGGATCGCGGAACAGCAGGACTGGGTCGAGCACTTTGGGCGTGACCGCGAGGTCGTCGGCTGGTCGGTTTGGGTTGCCGAGTCGATCGCGACGTAACGGTCCATCCGGCCTCGATTCGCGCCGCCTAGGTTGAAGGCTCGTCCATCGACACCAAGGAACTGTTTCGATGCGTGAGCCTGCCTACGTGCTCGACCTGCCCCACATCTATTCCGGCAAGGTCCGAGACATCTACGACGCCGGCGATGACCAGCTGCTGATGATCACGTCCGATCGCTTATCGGCGTTTGATGTTGTGATGGATCAGCCGGTCCTCCACAAGGGCCGTGTCCTCACTGCGATCTCGGCGTATTGGTTCGACCTGCTGCGCGATGTCGTGGACAACCACCTTGTCTCGACCGACACGGCCGACGTGCCGGCCGCAGCGGGCATGCCCGAGCTGCAGGGCCGCATCATGTTGACGAAGAAGCTCGAGATGCTGCCCGTCGAGTGCATTGTTCGGGGCTACATCACGGGGTCAGCCTGGAAGGAATATCAGGCCAACGGCACGATGCACGGGACCAAGCTTCCCGACGGTCTGCGCAAGGCCGACCAGCTCAGCGAGCCAATGTTCACGCCGTCGACCAAGGCCGACGACGGCCTCCACGACATGAACATCTCCTTTGATCAGGCCGTCGAGGCCGTCGGGGGAGAGCTGGCCGAACAGATGCGAACGGTCTCACTCGAGCTGTACCGGCGAGGAGCAGCGGTGGCAGCCGAACGCGGCATCATCATCGCCGACACGAAGTTCGAGTTCGGTCTGCTCGATGGCCGCCTCGTGATCGCCGACGAGGTCTTGACCCCAGACTCGTCGCGCTTCTGGCCCGCCGACGAATGGAAGCCGGACACGACCCCGCCGTCCTTCGACAAGCAGCCCGTGCGCGACTATCTCGAAACGTTGGACTGGCCCAAGACCTATCCGCCGCCGATGCTGCCGGACGACATCACGATGGCGGCCACTCGGCGCTACGTCGAGGCCTACGAACGGATCACCGGCCTGTCCTTCAGCGAGTGGCCCGGTCAGTAGCTACATCCCGGCCAGCAGAGTTCGCTAGGCCGACTCGGTCGACGAGCGTTCGACGAGCGTTGGCGCGATCGCTTCGTGTCGGCCGCTGTCCGGTGTCTCGTCGATTCGATCGAGGAGCAGCTCGGCAGCTCGACTGCCGATTTCGGACGACGGCTGTCGAATGGTGGTCAACCCGACCTGGCCGATCCCGATGAACGGCGCATCGTCGTAGCCAACGAGAGAGACATCGCTTGGAACGCTCACGTCCATGCGTTCGAGCTGGAGCCAGACGCCGGTAGCGATCAGGTCGTTCCCGGCGAAGACCGCGTCGGGCATGGAACCTCGCTCGGCGAGTGTGACCGCGGCCTTGGCGCCCGCTTCGTGGGTGAACTCGCCCGGCACAACGTCGATGTGGGCTTCGAGCCCGACCGAACGCATCGCGATCTCGTAGCCCTCGCGGCGCTCGCCGGCGCTCGCACCCTCGCCGCCGTCGATGTGAGCGATCGAACGGTGGCCGAGTCGGTGGAGGTGGTCAATGACCAAGCGGCTCCCGACGTGTTCGTCGACCCGAACGCTGTCCAACAGGTCGCTCTTGATCTGGCGGGCGATCATTGCAGTCGGTACGCGGCGAGCCAGGTCGTAGAGCGGCTCCATCGGGCCACGCGCACCAATGAGCACGATGCCATCGACCTGGAGCTCGTTGAACGTGGATGCGGCAGCGACGGTGACCTCGGCATCACGGGCCCCGTTGGCGATCATGAGCTGGTAGCCGTGCTGGGTGAGATGCTGCTCGACACCGTCGATCACGGTGCCGAAGAACGGGTTGTGTAGATCGTCGACGACGGCGCCAATGGTCATCGACTTGCCTTGCGCCAAGTTCCGTGCGAGTCGGTTCGGCCGGTACCCGAGCTCTTCGGCCGCGGCGAGCACCGCGGCGCGGCGAGCATCGCTGACATTGTCCGCCCCTTGGAACACCAGCGACACCAGCGAACGCGAGACACCCGCCCGGTGGGCAACGTCTTCCATCGTCGGCTTGGCTTGCACGATCTGGCCTTTCGTTCCTGCTGGTTGCCGCTCCCGATCTTGGGCGGCAGAGGCATTCAACCAGAGAGGGTAGGGCGTGACGCTTGACACGTCGCCTTATTGATGGCAGATTACCCATCGTGTTGGAGCGCTCCAATACGTGAAGGGGAAACGACCAATGTCGACTGGCGCTGCCGTGCCTGCCACGCCATTTCTAGACCGACTTGCCGCTGCACCCATCTCGTGGGGCATCTGCGAAGTCCCTGGATGGGGAGCCCAGCTTCCGCCGGAACGTGTGCTCGACGAGATGCACGAACTCGGCTTCACGACGACCGAGCTCGGCGCCGCCGGCTACCTGCCCGAAGACCCACAGGCCCTGCGCAGCCTGCTAGGAGAGCACCACCTCAGCCTCTGCGGCGCCTTCATCCCCGTCGTCGTACACGACGCATCCGAGGCCGACGCCACCCGCACGGCAGTCCGCGAGGCCGCCGACCTGCTCAGCGCTGCCGGTGCCACCTACTTCATCAGCGCACCCGTCATGGACTGGGACTGGGGTCCAAAGCGCGACCTCAGCGATGCCGAATGGGCCCACGCCTACGCGATGCTCGACGAGATCGAGGACTTCTGCGTCGAGCGTGGACTGATCCAGGCCGTGCACCCACATTTGGGCACGCTCCTCGAACGAGATCACGAAGTCCAACGGGTGCTCGACAACACCCGTGCTGGCTTCACCCTCGACACCGGTCACCTGCTCATCGGTGGCTACGACCCGATGCAGTTTGTCGAGAACCACTTCGACCGGATCACACACGTGCATCTCAAAGATGTCGTGATGGACCTTGCGATCCCGGTCCTGAACGGCGAGACGCCAATCATGGACGGCGTCCAACAGGGCATGTTCTGCAACCTCGGGGCCGGCGACGTGCCGATCGCCGAAGTCGTACAAGCCGTCGATGCCCGAGGCTTTGGCGGTCTCTACGTGATCGAACAAGACGCCGCGATCCTGGGCGACCTGCCTGCGCCCGGTACCGGCCCCAAGAACGATATTGCGACTAGCGTCGCGTATCTGGCGGGACTATCCCTTTCTGGGGGTTCCGCCGACATGAAACCAACAATGGAGGGGAACTCCCAATGAAGCGAATGAAGTGGCTCTCGCTGCTGCTGATCTTCGCACTGTTCGCAGCTAGCTGCGGCAGTGACGATCCGATTAGCGATGCAATCGATTCAGCAACCGACGCAGCAGGCGATGCCGCCGACGCGGCGACGGATGCTGCTGAAGATGCTGCAGATGCAGTCGAAGACGCCGTGACCGGCGACGACGACGAAGACGCCATGGCTGAAGAAGATGACGCCATGGAAGACGAAGACGCGATGGAAGAAGAAGAGGAAGTCACCCTGACGCAGGGCAGCGGCCTCACCTTCCACATGATCACGCACTCCGATGACGGCCCGTTCTGGTCCGTCGTCAAGCGTGGCATGGACGCCGCCTGCGCCGCCCACGGCGTGGACTGTGTCTGGATGCCAGGCAACAACGACCCAGGCCAGATGGTTGTCGACATTGAGACCGCCATCTCCGAAGGCTCGGCCGGTATCGCAGCTTCGCTGCCAAGCCCCGACCAGCTCATCGGCCCACTCCAGGACGCAGTTGCAGCCGGTATCCCCGTCTACACGCTGAACTCGGGTCTCAACGACTACCAGACCATTGGCGCAACCACCCACATTGGCCAGAGCGAAGACGTCGCTGGCCAGGGCGCAGGCCTCCGCTTCAACGCACTTGGCGCAACCACGGTTCTCTGTGGTCGCCAGGAGCAGTCGAACGTCGGCCTCACCGAGCGTTGTGACGGCCTCAAGGAGACCTTCAACGGCACCGTGATCGACGAATTCGTCGGCCTCGACGCTGACCAGACTGAGCAGATCAACGGCATCAAGGCTCAGCTCGAAGCGAACCCTGAAATCGACGGCTTCCTCGGCGTTGGTCCAGTTATCGCAATGTCCGGTCTGACTGCATCGCAGGACCTCGGACGCGACCTCATCGTGGGTGGCTTCGACATGACGCCAGAACTCCTCGACGCAATCGAGGCAGGCGACATCGCATTCACCGTCGATCAGCAGCAGTACCTCCAGGGTTACCTGCCGATCGTTCTCATGTTCCTTGAAGCCACCAACGCCAACCAGGCTGGCGGCGGTCTGCCGGTTCTCACCGGCCCAGGCTTCGTGACCCCAGACAACGCAGCAGCAGTCAAGGCACTCTCCGCAGAGGGCACCCGCTGATTCAGCTGATGTGATCGTTCGCGATCATTGATCCGTTGGTCGGGGCGGAGGTTCGTCCTCCGCCCCGACACGGAACCCGCCCGATCCTGGCGGTACCAGCGAGCTGAGGCTCGCGGGAAAGGATCGACGTCGACGAGGTGTAGGGGCCGCGTCGACAAGACCCTTTGGGGTCGTCCGATAGTGCACCGTTGCCCAATGCCACGGTGCTTGCAGAGGGGGAGTGGTCACGAGTGAGTGACACCATCGCGGGTGACGCAGACCCGCAGACAGAGCAGGCCGCACCAGCGGCCGACGAACGCCTCGCCTATCGCGGCGTGTTCCAGCGGATGCTCATCCGCCCAGAGATCGGCGCCGCAATCGGTGCGATCGCGATCTGGACATTCTTCTGGGCCGTTTCGGTCCCGTTCGGCAAGGCCGGTGGCGCAGCCTCGATTCTCGACGTCGCCTCGTCGCCGCTCGGCATCATGGCGGTCGCCGTCGCGATGCTCATGATCGGCGGCGAGTTCGACCTCTCCACCGGTGCCGCAACTGGTGCCTTCGGCATCATCATGATTCTTATGGTCCGTGACGTCGTCGGCGATGCCGGCGGCTGGGGGCTTTCGCTGTGGTGGGCACTTCCGCTGTCGTTGGCCGCGGCGATCACGCTCGGCTGGTTCAACGGCACCGTTGTGGACCGAACCGGGCTGCCGAGCTTCATTGTCACGCTCGCATCCTTCTTTGTTCTCAAAGGCGCCAAGCTCGGCTTCTCGAAGCAGCTCGTGGACCAGATCCAAACCGGCAAG
The DNA here is from genome assembly GCA_937942965.1 of uncultured Acidimicrobiales bacterium. GTDB lineage: Bacteria > Actinomycetota > Acidimicrobiia > Acidimicrobiales > UBA10347 > UBA10347. The sequence continues at coordinate 21,741 of CALDGN010000117.1, forward strand.
CTCGACGATCTGATCATTGCCGCCGACCAGGAACGCCTCGTTGGGCTACGCCTAATCGACGACGCTGAGGGAGCACGGCAACAAGAACTGCTCAACTCGCTCGGCGTCACGATGGACACCCCTGTCGAGGGCCTCGAAGCTGGCAACGGCACCTTCGGCGCACTGCTCGATGCCGTCCGCGCCGCAGACGCCAACGACAACGCCCGCGAGCTGGAACAACTCGCCGAGCTGAGCCGCTCGTTCATCGATCGCCCGGACAAGGGCTACAGCACGCTCAACGAGATCTTCGCCTACGACTGGCTGCGCAACGAACACATCTGGGAATGGCGTGACTGGGCCTACATGCTCGGTGCGTTCCTCGGTCTGTCGCTACTCGTGCTTGCGGTGTACGAGATGCACTTCCGGCGCAAGCCCGGCGTCGAGTCGGCTGGCATTTTGCCGCTGTGTGGTGGCCTCTTGATCGCCGTTGCTGGTGCTGTACTCACGATCGTCTCGTTGACGAACCGCAGTCAGAACCCGATTGCAGCCGTGCTCGCCATCGCCTCATCACTCGCTGTCGTGGGCATCGGCTTGTCGATCATGCGGAGCTACCGCCATCGAGCCAATGCCCAAGGCGTTTCGATCGCGGTGAAGAGCCTGATGCGAAACGCATTGGTGCTTCCCGGTGTTGCTCTAGCCCTTGTCGGCATGTGGCGTCTCCACGCCACCGATTCGGTTGGCGGCAACACCGTCGGGGCAATCCTGATCGGCGCCGGCATGTTGGTGGCGCTGATCGGTTGGGGGTCAACCCGATATGTCCGCCGGGCCTCGCTCGGCGACGCCGCCCAGCAACTCGGCGATGCGTCCGACGACTTCGACGATTCGCGAAGCGGCTCGGTCGCACCACCGTTCGTGATCGGCCTCGTTGCACTTGTCGTCGGCATGTTCCTCGCCCGCCGGATGGACGCCGACAACAGCACCAACCTTGTCGTCGAGTGGGACCTCAGCGGCTGGGCGATGTTCCTGATCGCCCTCGTGGTCGCGGGCCTCGCCGCATTCCTGAGCGCTGTTCGTGGTGACACGGTCGCAGCGGAACTCTCCGCCGGCGAAACGGCAGTGTCACGAGCGATGTCGGTCCTGATCGGGACCGCCGGTCAACGCATGCGCACCGCCGGCATCTTGACGTTCATCGTCACCATGCTGTTCCTGGCCCAAGCCACGATCCAGGGCGCACGAGCGATCTTCTTCATGCTGCTACTCGGCGTCGCCGCCGTGAGCTGCATGACCGGTGTTCGCCGAGCACGGAACGTGTCGCACCCACTCGGCTCGCTCCTGCTGCTCATCGTGTCGGTCCTGGTTGCGGGCACCGCGTTCTTCATTCGGGCCGAGTCGATGACGCCCAAGTTCCGCACCCAGATGTTCTCGGTGCTGTTGGCCGTCGCTGCGCTCATGGCGATTTGGGCAATCGCGACGCTGATCTTCCAAGAACGCTCCGGACCCGACCACGACGCGGATGGTCTCGGCCGTGGCCTTGCCGTCGCTGGTGGCCTGGCGCTGACCGTCGGCCTCTTCATCCGCTTGCTCGCCGTAACCGAAGCCGAAGTGCTGCGAGGCATCACCCCGACCCGTTTCAGTGTCCGGATCCTTTGGTTCCTCGCCTTTACGGCGGTCGCGACGTGGGTGCTCGGCCGAACCCGCTTCGGCTCATGGATCTTCGCCGTTGGTGGCAACAAAGATGCGTCTCGCCAGGTCGGCGTGCCCGCATCACGTACCAAGACCCAGCTGTTCATGATCACCGCAGTCGCGGCCTGGTTGGTCGGCCTGTTGCTGGCGTTCCGTCTGAACACGATCCAGGCCAGCACCGGTGATGGCGAAGAGTTCGAGTACATCATCGCCGCCGTGGTTGGCGGCAACGCCTTGACCGGCGGTCGAGGCTCAACGCTCGGTGCCGCGATCGGCGCCTTCATCATGGCAATGTCAGTCCAGGGCATTCCGTCTGCGAGATGGAACTCGGACTGGCGCTTCGTCTTCGTCGGCGTGATCCTGCTCCTCGCAGTGATCGCGAACAACTACATCCGTACCCAGGCCGAACAGGCTCGCTGAGAGGAACTGCGATGGCACTGCTTGAACTCCAGAACATCTCGAAGTACTACGGGAACATCATCGCCCTGCAGGGTGTCACCACCGAAGTCAACGCGGGCGAAGTCACCTGCGTGCTCGGCGACAACGGTGCTGGCAAATCGACCTTCATCAAGATCCTCGCGGGCGTGCACCAGCACGACGACGGTGATTTCTTGCTCGAAGGCGATTCGGTGCGGTTCAACTCGCCCCGCGAGGCACTCGACCGCGGCATCGCGGCCGTGTACCAGGACCTGGCGATGGTCCCGCTCATGTCGGTCTGGCGCAACTTCTTCCTCGGTTCCGAACCGACCAAGGGCATCTGGCCATTCGAGTGGATCGACCGCGCCGGTGCGAAGCAGATTGCGAAAGAAGAGATGGCCAAGATGGGCATCGACATTCGCGACACCGAACAGCCGGTCGGCACGCTTTCCGGTGGTGAGCGCCAGTCGGTGGCCATCGCCCGTGCGGTGTACTTCGGCGCCAAGGTGCTGATCCTCGACGAGCCGACCTCGGCGCTCGGCGTCAAGCAGAGCGGCGTCGTACTTCGCTACATCGTCGAAGCGGCCAAGCGTGGGCTTGGCGTGATCTTCATCACCCACAACCCCTCGCACGCGTACCCGGTCGGCGACCGGTTCCTGATCCTCAACCGAGGCAAGTCGATGGGCAACTTCGCCAAGAGCGAGGTCAGCCAGCAAGAGCTCACCCAGCTCATGGCCGGCGGCGCCGAACTCGAACAGCTCCAACACGAACTCGCCGAAGCCATCGCCTCGAAGGACGCCGCTTCGGCGAGCTGAACCATGACCGAATCGATTCCTCAAGCGCTCACCGTCGGACGGGTGAGTGTGGATCTGTACGCCCAACAACCAAACGCGAATGCCACCAACATCGACACCTTCAAGAAGTCGGTAGGCGGCACTTCGACCAACGTTGCCGTCGCGGCCGCGCTGCTCGGCGTCGAGACGGCGACGTTCACCAAGGTCGGCGACGACGAGTTCGGCGAATACGTGCGCCACGCGCTCCTCGACACGTTTGGCGTCGACAGTCGCTGGGTCGGCACCGACCCGAACCTTGCGACACCGCTGGCTTTCGCCATCCTCGATCCGCCCGAAGATCCACGCATCATCTTCTACCGCGAGCCGTCTGCTCCGGACCTGCAGATCCAGCCCGACGAGGTCCCGGCCGATGTGATCGAACAGGTTCCGGTGCTGTGGATCCCGGCGTCGCGGTTCCATGCCGAACCGAGTGCGACGACCGTGCGCACGTTGCTCGAACGGCGCGGACGTCGCCACCACACGGTGATGGACCTCGACTGGCGCCCCATGTTCTGGGATTCGATGGAGCAAGCGCGTCGGGCGATCAGCCCGATGCTCGATCACTGCACGATCGCTGTCGGCAACCGCACGGAGTGCGAGGTTGCCGTAGGCGAGTCAGACCCCGATCGTGCAGCCGACGCGCTCCTCGAGCGAGGCTTGAGTACCGCGATCGTCAAGCTCGGCGCCGACGGCGTCATGGTCGCCACCGCGGACCGCCGCGAAGTCATCCCGCCGTTCCTCGTCGAGGTCGTGTGTGGCCTTGGCTCCGGCGACGCCTTTGGCGGTGCGCTCATCCACGGTCTGGTCAACGATCTCGACCTGGCCGAGGCCGTGCGCAACGGCAACGCAGCCGGTGCGATTGTCGCCAGCCGCCTTATGTGCGCCGACGACATGCCGACGCTGGCAGAAATCAATG
>CALDGN010000118.1 GCA_937942965.1 uncultured Acidimicrobiales bacterium
CGTATCGAAGTCGGTCTGGTTCGCCCACAGCGCGCCGGCCTGCGCGGTGTTGGCCTGCAGGTTGATCGTCCAGTCGCCGTTCGCGGGGTCGTAGCTGAGGTCGTCGTGGACAGACTCGGCGACGGTGATGATCGTGCCGGCGCGCACGTCGGCGAGTAGATCGTCATCGCCCAGTCGAAGTGATGCAGTTTGGCGGACGCTGCCGAAGTCGTTGGTGAAGAGGTCGAAGCGCCAGTTGCGCAGGTCGAGGTGGTCTTCGATGGTGACGACTTCGAACCAGTCACCACCGTTGCCAGCGACTCGGCCGAGCGTCGAGTCGTCGCCGTTCAGGTCGAGCAGCGCGCCAGGCAGCACCGCGTTGTACTCGTTCAAGATCACCGAGGCGTTGCCGGTGAAGCTCGGTGTGACATCGATCGTGAACGTCTCGATGTCTTGGCCGCCGAGCTCGTTCGTCACGGTGATGGTCACGTCGAGCGTTTGGGCGTCGCCAATGGCGACCATTCCGGTGAGCCGGCCGGACTCGCTCAGGTCGACGCCAGCGGGTAAGTCGGTGTGCGCCCAATCGAACGCCGAGCCGCCTGAAACCTGGAGCTGAACGTCGAGCACCTCGTTCTCGGCAATCGAGATCGTGCCTGGGTTCGTCAATGACGGGTCGGTGCCGCTCGACAGCTGCCCGTCCATCCAGGTCAGCCGAACCCCAACCCATTGGCGCATGAAGTCGACTTCGCCGACGATTCCGTTTCCTTGGCGAGGGCCATACCCGTTGCCGTTCCAGACGGTCAGCTCTCGTGGGTAGCTCTCGCTGATCTCGGCGCGCATGCCGTCGGTGATGGAAGTGATTGCCGCGTCGGAGAACTCGGTTTGGCGAAGCTCGGCCCACCGAGCGCGCAGACGAGCCTGGATCTCGGGGACGTTCCACAGGTCATCGACGAACTCGAAGCTGATGAGGAGGTTGTTGCCGTTCCAGCCCCAGCCCTCGGCTTCGGCCAGATCGTTGTTGCGGCTGTCTGCGCTGCCCATCGTGCGGTCGTAGTCCCACAGCGGGCCACCCTTGAGCAGGCCATTGGCGTCCTTGTTGAAGTAGCTGCTCAGTCTCCACGCGTCGGGGTCGTTCGAAATCATCACGACGAGCCAGTAGTCGATGAAGGCATCGACGTCGATGTACTGCTCGATCTCATCGATGTCTCGGGTGGCAGTCGCGGCTTGCATGTGGTCCCACCAACCATCGATGTAGCTCGTTTGGCCGGCGGTGATCTCGTTGGCGCCGGGGTCGTTCACGGCGACGACGCCTCCGCTGACGTCGCTGAAGGTGTCGATCGTGACGCAGCAGCTGTCGGGCCGATCCTGGCGAATGATGTAGCCGCCGTCAGGCCCGGCCGAGGTCGGCGTGTGCTTGGCGACGTCGACACGGTCGTCGTCGATCTCGATCGTCTCGCGTAACAGGTAGAGGCCGCGGTAGTCGCCCTCGCCGACGGCGCTGCCGATCTCGTCTTCGAGCCAGAGTTCGACGAACTGGTAATCGGGTGCGGGGACTCCGATGCGATGGCCGAGCTCGTAGATGAACGGGTTCTGGATCATGGCCCGGTCGAAGCGGCCGGGGGCGTAGAGGCCCCAGTCGTCGTCGGTGCCGAGGCCGAGCAGTGTGCCGTCTCGCGAGTCGCCGCCGGGGTTGTCCCACAGCTCGAACTTGTACTGCTTCTTCGGGAAGTTGCTGGAGCTGTCTCCTCGGATGCGCAGCCCCGCGAACCCGGTGTAGTCGGCGACGCCGAGCACCGACGCTCGGCCGTCGGCAGAGCGGTCGATGATCGAGACGATGGCATCGGTGTCGGTCGTGCCAACCGGACCGGTCGATTGCACGAGCACGATCGGAATGTCCGAAGTGCGGTTTGCCAGGTTCGCGGAGATAGCGATGTAGCCGCCGGTGCGCTCCGGACCGACGATGCCGCCCGACTCGACTGCCGCCCGGAGGACCGTCGACTGGGTGAGCGTCACCGGTCCCGCATACGCCTGGCTCGATGGTGAGACCGGGTCGCCGTTCGTGGTGTAGCGAATCGTCTGACCCGCGCCGAGGTTCGCCGAGAGCGTCACGTCGATCGAGCCGGTGAACACAGTCGGTGCAGTCTCGAGGGTCACGACGCTTGGAGCGAGGGCGGTGTTGGCTGTCGCTGGGGTGGGGGAGACGAGGTAGCCGAGGCCACCGTTCTCGTCGCGACCCCAGGCTTCGTCTTCGCCGAGTGCGGGGTAGGTGACCTCGTCGGACAGGGTCCCGTCGGGTCGGGCGATGCGAACCGTCTCACCCTGCGATGACAGTCGGAAGTTCGCGTGCAGCGGCGGGCCGGCCAGGTTCCGGTCCGACGCCCAGATGAGCACGCGAGCGCCCGGTGCAAGAACGACCGACGGCATCACCCAGTTGCCATCGAGATCCGAGAGTGTCCAACCAGCGAGATCGATGGCGCTCGCTCCTTCGTTGCGGAGCTCGATCCAGTCGGGCGTGGCTCCGAAGTTGTCGACCTCGCTCTTGTTGTCGGCGACGACTTCGTTGATGACGATGTCGCCACCTTGAGCGCGGGCCGGTGAACTCGGCACCACGAGCGCGCCGAGCAGCGCAAAGCAAAGCAGTAGCCCGGCGAGAGCGCGTCGAGGCGACATGGTTCATCCACCCTAGGCAGCCCGCTGGCTGGCGGACATGAGGCGAAGTGCTTATCGGGTTCCCTGCTGAGGAGGGCCCAGGATGATGTCTTCGCACCGTCGCAGGCCGATTTCAAGGTCGTCGGCGTTGCGGTAGCGGGCCCAGTTGAGCCAAATGCCGTTCGTGAGTGCGATGGCGTCGATGCTGCGACCGCGAATTTCGCCCTGGTCGAGGTCGGGGCGGGCTGTCGTGATCAGGCCGCGCAATGCGGTTGCGTACTCCTCGAAGAAGCTGGCATCGACGGCCGCGATCGCGGGGTCGGTCAGTGCGACGGCCCAAAGCGAGATGCGGAGCCGCAGGTAGTCGCCGTCGAGAAACTCTTCGCCGAACGAGCTGCGCAAGAAGGCTCGCACCCGTTCTTCGGGATCGTCGACGTGTTCGATCGATTGCTCCGACGCTTCGCGGAGGCGGGCCGTCGCTCGTTCGAACGCGGCGACGATCAGCGTCTCTTTGTCATCGAAGTGATAGCTGATCAGGCCCAGGCTGACGTCGGCCTCTTCGGCGACCTGACGCATCGATGCGCCGCGCACCCCGTCTCGCACAATCACGGCCTGCACCGCGTCGAGGATGGTTTGTTGGGTCTCGCCGCCGCTCATCTGGATTCGACGGTAGTCGGCGTCGGTTCGAGCCCATGCATGGCCCCTTTGGTGTGGTCGACAACTGAACGATCGTTCAGTTGTCGCTAGCATGTCGCAATGCAGGCACTCGATGCGCTCGAGGCGGTTGTCGACCTCGACGCCTATCCGATCCACCGACTCGAATCGCCGGTTCGCCGGGAACTCGTGGCCGAGACGCGAGCCCAGATGGATAGCGTCGGCTGTTGCCGGTTGAGCGACTTCATCCGCCCCCAAGCGATCGAGCAGATGTTGGCCGAAGCCAAAGAGCTCCATGCGCAGGCCTATTGGGCGCAACAGACGCACAACCCGTATGCGTCGCCGCCTGATTCTGAGCTGCCCGCATCGCACCCGCGCAATGTCATGCAGCACCGGATGAGTGGCTTCATCAACAGCGACATCTTGCCGACCACCTCGCTGCTGAATCAGGTCTACGACAGCAACGTGATGACCCACTTCGTATGGGACTCGCTCGGCACCGACCGGCCGATCTACCAGTGGGCGGATCCGCTCGGCCGGAACCCCTATGGCGTGATGGAGACTGACCATTACTTCCCGTGGCACTTCGACGGCAACGAGTTCACCGTCTCGATCCTGGTGCAGAAGGCCGACGATGGCGGCGTGTTCGAATACGTGCCCGACATCCGGGAACCAAACAACGAGAACTACGAACACGTTCAGCACATCCTCGAAGGCGGCCGCGAAGGTGTGCGCGAGCTCGACCTGGTGCCCGGCGACCTGCAACTGTTCAAGGGCCGCTTCTCGATGCACCGCGTGACCAAGATCGTCGGACCGAACACCCGCTACATCGCATTGCCGACCTACGTCTATGACCCGTGGCGGATGAACAAGCCGCACCACTCCGAGCAGTACTACGGGCGAGCGACCGAGGCCCACCATGCCCGCGCTGCGGCCATGGTCGACGGCCTCGTCGACTGACCGCTCGTGTCTCATTCCCTCGCCGTCATCGGACTCGGCAACATCGGCGGCTGCGTCGCCCGCAACCTGGTCGCCGCCGGCCATGCGGTCACCGTCGTCGACCTCGATGCCGACAAGGTCGCCGCGCTGGTCGCACTCGGCGCGACCGCTGCGGCTTCGCCAGCCCAGGCTGCTGCGTCAGCCGACGTGGTGTTCACGTCGCTGCCAGGACCAAGGCAGATCGCTGCCGTCGGCGCCGACATCGTTCCCGCCATGCGACCCGCCGCAACCTGGA
>CALDGN010000119.1 GCA_937942965.1 uncultured Acidimicrobiales bacterium
GAGTTCGGCGTCGCGTTGCTCGTCGACGACCAGCCACGGGCGATCTCCGAGCGCATGGGTGCCCATCGAAACCGGATGCGTCGCCGGATCGAGCGGCAGCTCGTCGAACCAGTCCACGCCCCGCAGCGTATGGCGGGGGAACCGTCGCGTACCCCATCACGACGAGACCATGGGCCACGGGTCCCGCGTCGCGGAAATGGCTCGGCGGGGGAGAAGCGCGGCGGAACGGGGCCGAAGGGAACCCGTATGACTCGGCTGATTTTTCAACTCGGTACGAACAACTGGCAGCGCGATGGTGAGTTCGCGCCCGGTTCGGGGATCCTGCACAAGGCGCACCACGCCGCCTTCAATTCGCTACCGAACACACGCGCCTTCTCGATGTATCCGTCCCCGACGCAACGGTTCGTCGAAGACGACGTCCGGGTGTTCGAACTCGAGCATGACATCCCGATCTTCGAGACGGCGGCTCCGGGGAGCAACCTCGGCTGGCACAGCATGAGCGACGGCGAGATCGCGGCCTACCGCCAGCGTCTCGCCAACGAGGTCGATGCCTGGATCAACGCGATCGAGGCAGATCACGGCGAACCGATGTCGCTCGCGATCGCGCACCACGCATTTCTCAACCCGGTTGTGCTCGCCGACGTGAACGAGCGTCGCCTGGCGATCGGCAAGCCCCGCATTCCGGTGCTGTGCTTCGCCCACGGAACTGCTTTGCAGATGTACACGGCAGCCGAGTCGGCAAGCCGAGACCCGCTCGAGTTTCCATCCCGCTTCTTGCCCATGATGGAAGCCGAGGGCGTCTTCGATGCCACCGGAGTTCGCGCCGTCGACTGGGTCGCAGCCGTGACAACGAAACAGGTGCGTTCGTTCAACGACGTCTTCGACAGCTTCCCCCTGGACCGGATCGTGCTTACGCCGAACGGCTACGACCAGGAAGTGTTCGCTCCCGCAGTGCATCCAACAAAGGCCCCAGCGTGGCGGCGCGACCTCATGCCGAGCTTCATCACTCGCCCCTACGAGGGAAGCAACGTGCCGCCGATGCCGGTCCCCGGTGACTACGACCACTACGTCGTCTTCAGCGGAAAGTTCGCCGAGTGGAAGCGTCTCGATGCGCTGCTCGAGTCGGCCTCAATCTGGGAACGTCACGAGAAGCGGATCGCCACCATTGTCGTTGGCGGTGGCTCGTTGGCCGACGACAAGCGGTACCAAGACCTGGCCTACGAGCACTACCGGCTCACCGACACGTACTTCCTTGGGCCACGCGATCAAGAAGAGTTGGCCTTGCTCTACTCGGCCGCCGACGTCGCCTGTTTCCCCTCACGGAACGAACCGTTCGGGATGGTGCTCATCGAAGCCATGGCGTGCGGCGCGCCGGTCATCGGCGCGAACTCGGGCGGTCCGAAGGACTTCGTCAACGACGCGATTGGTTTGCTCGTTCTCGAAAGCGAAGACACCTCGGTGCTCGGCGCCCGGCTCGAAGCCGCGACCATGCAAGCCGTCGCCGAAGATTGGAAGCGCACTCGTGGACCGTCAGCCATGAACTACGCGTTGATGAACTTCAGCATTCGCGCCCAGGTTGACCAGATGCTCGACCAGCTCGTACGTGAGCGCCAACTCGCCTAACGACGGCTACGCGCTCGGGAACTTCACCATGCCGCCGCCATCGAGCACGATGGCTTGGCCGGTGATCCAGCGTCCGCTTTCGGCGGCGAGCCACACCGCCGCGGCGGCGACATCTTCAGGCTCGCCGAGGCGCTTGAGCGGATAGTTCTGCGCGACCTCGTCGCCCTTCTCGCCTTCCCAAAGGAACTTGGCAAAGTCGGTCTTCACGAGACCGGGGCACAGCGCGTTGACGCGAACCTGCGGTCCGAGCTCTGCGCCGAGCTGCTTGGTCAGGTGGATCAGTGCCGCCTTGGAGATGTCGTAGACGCCGATGAACTCGTTGGTCGAGAAGCCGCCGACCGAGGCGATGTTGATGATGACGCCGTCGTTCTCCTTCATATAGGAGTTCCAGCACAGTTGGCTGAAGATCAGCGGCGCGGTCAGGTTGACCTCGAATGTCTTGTTCCACCGGGGAATATCGCAGTCGATCGTCGGACCGTTGTATGGGCCAGTGCCGGCGTTGTTCACCAGGATGTCGACGCCGCCGAGGCGGTCCATGGTTGCTGCGACGATGCGCTCGGCGTCTTCGGGGCGACCAACGTGGCCAGCTTCCCAGATGCAGCCGATCTCGTTCGCGGTCTCTTCGCATGACTCGGCCTTGCGGCTCGTGATCATGACCTCGGCGCCGGAATCGACCATGGCCTTGGCGATCGCCTTGCCGATACCGCGGCTACCGCCGGTGATGAGTGCCTTCTTGCCGTCAAGTCGCAGATCCATGGAGCTGACGTTAGTTGTGGCCGTGCTCGGTATTCACATGCACAAGACTGCTTCCTATGACGAACGCCAACTCGCCGCGTCCAACGACCTCGACGAAACAGGTGATCCTCGACTCCATCGACGACAAGGTCGCGGAGCTGCTTGAACGGCTCGTTGGTCTGACCGACGACGAGTACCGATGGGAACCCGCCGGCGACATGTGGTCGGTCCGAGCGTCGGACGGCGAGGCGACGGTCGACTTCGACCCGGACCGCGACATCGAGCCTGCGCCGCTCACCACGATCGCCTGGCGCCTCTGGCACCTGGCCAGCGACTGCCTGGCCGACTACACGGCCCGCTTCAACGGCACACCAATGGAGGAAACCGACCCGTCATGGAGCTTGTCCGCTGACGAGGCCGTGCAGCGGCTGGCAACGAACTGGTCTGCGTTCCGCTCCGTTCTGGTGGGCTTCGACGATTGGTTCGAAGAACTCGGCGACGGATTCGGCCCGTGGTCTCGGCACTGCGTCGCGGACTTCGCCATGCATGCGAGCAACGAGTTGGTCCACCACGGCGCCGAGATCGCGACGCTGCGAGATCTCTACCGATCGTTCGGCCCTGCGGCCCGCTTCTCGATGCCGCTCAGCGAGGCGATGTACTCGCTGCGAGCAATACGTCGACTGCGCCCGGACCCGATCCCGCCGGCCGATATCGAGGCGATGCTCGATGCCGCTATCCAAGCGCCGAACGGAGGCAACCTTCAGCTCTGGCATTTCATCACGGTGACCGATCGCGATCTGATCGCACAGTTCGCACCGCTGTATCACGAGGCATGGTGGGCCAAGCGAAGCGACTCGGGCTACACGCCCGACACACTGCCTGATTCGCACGCCTCGGCCCGGCGACTCGCCGACGAGATCGGCGACGTGCCGGCAATCGTCTTCTTCTGCGCGATCGCCAAGGGCTCGGCGGCGGCCAACGCGATCATTCCTGCCGTTCAGAACATGCTGCTGGCCGGCCGAGCCCTCGGCATCGGCGGGACGATCACGACGTTGCACCCAACGGTTGACAAGCGGGTGCACGAGCTGTTCGAGATTCCCGACACCGCTCAGATCGTGTACGCCGTTCCGCTTGGGTATCCCCGTGGTCGATTCGGTCCGGTCACTCGCCGCCCCCTGCACGAGGTCAGTTCGCAGAACCGTTGGATCCGCGACGCGTGAGTTCAGATCATGCTTCGTTGGCGATCGGTGCGGTTGCTGAGGCGCTTGACGTCGAGGTCGTTGCTGCCTCGCGGGTAAGTGGTGGCGATGTTGCCGAAGCGTTCCGGCTCGAGCTTGGCGACGGCCGCGTCGTGTTCGCCAAGACTCGCGCCGGCGCACCGAGCGACTTCTTCGACACCGAGGCTCGGGGCTTGCGCTGGCTTCGCCAGGCCAACGCCCTGCCGGTGCCATCGGTCGTGCACGTCGGTAGTGAGCCTCCGCTGCTTGTACTCGAGTGGATTGACGAGGCACATCGTCGCCCCCAAAGTGACGCGGACTTCGGACGATCACTGGCCGCGCTGCATGCGGCTGGCGCTCCATGTTTCGGGCGCGAAGATCGTCGCACGACCGGAAGTCGTGGCCTTCCGAACGAGCCGTGCGCGACCTGGCCCGACTTCTTTGCGACCCAGCGGCTGCTTCCGCTCGCTCGACTCGCCGCTGACGAGCAAGCCCTGCCGCCCGCAACGGTGGCGATGCTCGAAGCGATCGCGGCGCGCCTCGATGGGTTCGGGGCCGAAGGCGAACCGCCGGCTCGGCTCCACGGCGACCTGTGGGCGGGCAATCGGATCATCGACGCCTCGGGGCAAAGCTGGCTGATCGACCCGGCGGCGCACGGCGGGCACCGCGAGTTCGACCTCGCCATGATGCAGCTCTTCGGCGGCTGGGCCGACGACGTCTTCGATGCCTATGACGACATCGCCCCGTTGGCCGACGGCTGGCGCGACCGCGTCGGTCTGCACCAACTCGCCCCGCTCGCTGTGCATGCGATCAAGTTTGGCGGCGGCTACGTGCGGGCGACTGCCGAAACCGCCCAGCGGTACTGCTAGCGCGGGCTACCTTCAGCTCCATGCTGATCCGCCCTCACGACGCCTGGACCGACAACGAGCACGTGGCCGCCTATGTGCGCTCGATCGGGTTCGGCCAGTTCGCGGTCAACGGTCCCGCCGTGCCGATCGTTGTGCCGACCCAGTTCGTAGTCGACGACACCTGCGCGCAGGTGGACTTCCACCTCGCCAAGGCGAACCCCGTGTTTGCCGCGCTCGAAGCCAGCCCGCGGGCCGTACTGACCGTCGCTCCTGACTGGGCGTATATCCCCGGAGCATGGAAGGCGATCGGTGATGAAGATCCGAGCCGAGGCATCCCGACGACGTACTACTCGGCCGTGCAGCTCATCGGTGACGTCACCGTCACCGACGACCCCGAAGCGATCGCCTCGACACTGCGCACACAGCTCGCCGATGTCGAACCCGATGGCGGTCTGGTCGATCCTGCGGAACATGCGGGGCAGTTCCGCGTGATCCGAGGCATCCGGATGACCGTGACCGAAGTTCGGGCCAAGGCCAAGTACGGCGGCAATGTCGACGACGCGCACCGGGCCGCGATCGCGGAACGCCTTGCGGAACGGGGCGGACCCGGCGACCAGGCAGCCGCAGCTCGCGTTCCCAGGGACTAGCGCCGCTCGTCGATCAGTGGCGTTCCTAATGCTCCAGCTCCACGACGTGGGCTGACTCCCACGGTTCGCGCAGCGGTGAAAGTGAACGCGGCGTGCGACCCTCGACGAGCCCCGCGGTCAACCAGGTCTCGGCCGCGTCGAGCAGGTCTTTCGGTGCCGGCAGGGGTGCCCGTTCGGCTTCCTCGACGAGCGCATCGGTTTGGGTGCTTGCTGGTTCCGCGTACCGGCCCAACTTCAGGCGCATTTGGAGCGTTCGCAACGGACGGGTCGATGCCAGCATCAGCAGATGGAGCCAATGATCCGGTTCGTCGGTCGACCGCGGGCGGATGCTGACCGACGACGGTCCCGAAAGCTGCACGCCGAAGAGCGCCGCTTCGCACCGCTCACGTTGGTGCTGGATCCATACGCGCTCGTCGTCGGTGAGTGCCTCGTCGCAGGCCCGGAGCGTGCGGATGTCATCGATCGCATGCAAGCGACCGCAACGGACTTCGCCCGGTCCGGACGCGACCAGTTCGGCAACGCGTTCGTCGAGCCGGCGTGCGAGGAGCGCGCGCCGGTCGTCAGTCATTCGCCTCGATGGCATCGAGACGCTGCTGGTCGATCCACGTTCCATGGAATCCGAACGGCACCCGGACCGGCAGGTGCACCGCGGCGGTGAAGCTCATGTCAGCGGCATCGAGCACGACGAGATCGCTGCGGTCGGTTGCCTTGTCGTAGACATACCCCATGAGCCAGCCGTTATCTTCGGCCGCGCTGTCCGAGCGCGGGATGAACACGGCCTCGCCCGGAATCCGCTGGGTGCCGAAGTCGTGGCTGCTACTCGTGTCGCCTTCGAGGTCGTATTTGACCAACGAGTTCGACTCGCCGAAGGATGCCACGGCGTAGCCGAACCGATTCGGCAAACCGACGAGGCTGTCCGGCAGACGTGGGAACTCGATGTCGCGGTCGTCGAGTGCCGCTTCGCTGACACCGCCCGTGGACAGGTCGAGCGTCCACCGGTGGAGCGCGGCATCGTTCTTGAAGTCGGCTGACTGGCTGCGCCACAACTCGGGATAGCGAGCCGTGTCGATGACGACCTTGTCACCGTCGTCGAAGGAGTTGAGCGGGTGGAAGACGTAACAGGGGTCGACGTCGAACCAGGTCGGTTGGGCGCCGGCGACTCCACGGGGCATGACGCCGACGCGAGCGCCGTAGTCGTCGTCCCAGGCGTACGGCATGCCGCCCTTCATCGCCAGGTCGAGATCAAACACGACCGGCAGGTCCATGAAGATCACCTGCGTCTCGGTGATCGAGAAGTCGTGCACCATCGTCGGACCGGGCACGTCGATCGCCTCGGTCTGCACCAGCTCGCCATCGGCGCTCACCCGGTGATAGGTCAGGTAAGGCTCGAAGAAGCCGTAGCCAAAGAAATGCATTTCGCCGGTCACGGGGCAGATCTTTGGGTGCGCCGTCATCGCCGAGTTGAGGCGTCCGTCGTAGTCGTACGGGCCGATGGTGTTCAGTTCGCTATCGAGTTCACACGGGAAGCTCGACTCGACCAGCGCCAGGATCTTCCCCGCGTGATCAACGACGTGGGTGTTGTTCACGCCGATCGTGTAATCGACGACGCCGTCGTCACCGATCATGCGAGCCTTGGGCTCGTTGAGCGAGCGGGTCTGCACCCACCGGTTGCGGTACCACGAGGCCTGGCCGTCAGCCAGGCGAACACCGTGGATCATGCCGTCGCCGGCGAACCAGTGCGGCGACCAGCCACTCTTCGGGTTGGCGCCGTTGCGGAGGTACAGCCCTTCGAGCTCTGGTGGCAGCGAGCCGGTGATCTCGAGTCCGGTGTCGGTGCGCTCTTCTTGGACCGGCGCGTAGTTGCCCCGCAGATGGAACGGAGGCTTCTTCTTCGGAGCGAGTTCTTCGGTGGACGACATGGCGACCTTTCAGGCGTCGATGGCAGTGCGGGCGGCGGAAGCGATCTGGGTGACGGCTCGGGCTCCCGCGTCACAGATCGAGCCGAGCTGGAAGAAGACGTGCACCATGCCCTCGTAGTTCGTGAGCGTCACGTCAACGCCAGCGGCTCGCAAGGTCTCTTCATAGCGCGCACCTTGATCGCGCAACGGGTCGAACTCGGCGGTGATGATGACAGCGGGCGCAACGCCCTCGTGCGATTCGGCGAAGATCGGTGAGGCTCGCCAGTCCGCAGGGTCAGCCTGGTATTGGGCCGAGAACCAGTCCATCGTCTCGCGAGTCAAGAAGTAGCCCTCGCCGTTCTCGGTCATCGACGGCGAGTCATCGTTCACATCGACGGCGGGGTAGATGAGCAGCTGTGCGTCGAGGGCGAGGCCCGCGTCACGAGCCATGAGCGCCAGCACGGCCGAGAAGTTGCCGCCCGCAGAATCGCCGCCGACGACGAGGCCAGCCTCGGCGCCGTAGGCAGCGCGATCCGCATCGATCGCCTGGAGCACGTTCCACGAGTCGTCGATGCCCGCGGGGAAGGGGTGCTCGGGGGCGAGCCGATAGTCGATCGAGATGACGGTCGTACCTGACTCGCCCGCAAGCTGGCGACACACCGCATCGTGGGTGTCGAGGTCGCCGATCGTGTAACCGCCTCCATGCACGTACACGAAGCAGCCAGAGGCTCCGTCGTTCTCGTAGCGGCGGCAAGGGACGCCGGCGATCGAAACATCAGCGACGGTGTCGATCTCTGGACCAGGGCCAACGAGTGCGGCGAGGGCCGCGTACCCCTCTCGTCGCATCTCGACGGTCTGCTCGGAAACGGGTGGGGCTGCGGCGGCCGCGGCGTTGGACGCGTCGACAAGTCCCTGGATCTGTGGATCGAGTGGCATGGGGCGAGACTAGGCGCCGTCGCCAGCGATACTGGAGCGGTGACGAGCTTCGGATCCGAGTCGGGCAACGTGCTGTACCTGGTCGTGTGTGCAGTGACTGGCGCTGACTCCACGCTCGACCGCATTGCCCAGGAACAGGCCGCCGGTTGGGACGTCTGCGTCGTGGCGACCGAACGTTCGCTGCACTGGTTCGACGCCGACGCTGCTGTGGAGCTCAGCGGACACGATCTCCAGACCCGCATGCGGGTGTTCGGCGAGCCGCTGTTTGAGCCACTCGGCGATCGGGTGCTCGTCGCCCCTGGCGGCTTCAACACCATCAACAAGATCGCGCTCGGCCTTGCTGACGACATGCCCAGCGGGTTGGTGTGCGAGGCGATCGGTCGGGGAGTGCCGGTCACGATCGAGGTCCAGGTCGGCCCTGGATTCGCAGGCCACCCGATCTTGGCGACGAACCTCGACGCGCTCGAAGCTGCCGGTGTCGAGCTCGTGTTCCACACCGATGATCCTCGCCGCCAGGGTGCGTCCTAGGCTCGCCGCAATGAGCGAGCAAGAAGTTCTCACGTCGATCACCAACGGCATCGGCACGATCACCCTCAACCGGCCCGATGCGCTGAATGCGATCACGCCGACGATGCTTGGCCAGCTCAACGATGCGCTCGACGAGATGGCCCAAGCCGAGGTGTCGGTCGTCGTCCTGACGGGCGCGGGCCGAGCGTTCAGCGCGGGTGTCGACCTCAAAGCGCTTGGCGATCGCGATCTCACCGGCGGAAGCGTCGGCGACATCCTCGACCTTCCCGCACGGTCGGCAACCGCGAAGCTCGCCGACGGAGGCTTTGTCACGATCGCCAAGGTCAACGGGTTCTGCTTCACCGGCGCACTCGAGCTCGCCCTCGCCTGTGACCTGATGGTGTGCGCAGACGGCGCCAAGATGGCCGACACCCACGCCAAGTTCGGCCTCCGTCCGACGTGGGGCTTGAGCGCTCGGCTCCCCGCGGCGGTCGGAGCGGCAAAGGCACGCGAACTGAGCTACACCGCCCGGACCTTCACCGGCGCCGAGGCGGCCGAGATGGGCATGGCCTGTCGCTCCGCTGCGGCCGACGAACTCGACGCCGTGGTTGACGAAATGGCGGGCCAGATTGTCGCCAACAGTGCCGGGTCACTTCGGGCCTACAAGGACCTGTACCGCTCCGATGCCGAAGCGTCGGTTGGCGCCGGACTGGGGTACGAAGCCGCGACGGCGTATGAGATCGCAGACACCGACGAGCGCCTGGCCGGATTTCGCAGCTAGCGCTACCGAAACACGCAAGACTCGGGGCGTGACCAGCGAACGCTCCCTGATGATCACCGGCACGGCCACCTACCTGGCCGACCTTGAACACCCGCTGCTTGACGGGATGGCGCACGCCGTCTTTGTGCGCTCGACCGCCGCGCATGCTCGCTTCACCGTCGATATCGCTGATGCCGAACGCGCCCCGGGTGTGCTCGCCGTGGTTACGTCGGCGGACAACCCCATCCTGCCGACGCTGGCCTATACCGCCATCCACCCGCCCCGGTTCGCGCAGCCGCTCCTGGCCGAGCACAAGGTCCGCCACGTCGGCGAGGCCGTTGCGGTCATCGTCGCTGAGACCGAGGCGCAGGCGATCGACGCTGCTGAGCTCGTCATCATCGACTACGACGAGCTGCCGGTCGTGCTCAACCTGGTCGAAGCGGCCAGCGACGACGTGCTGCTGTTCGGCCCGGGCGAGGAATGCCGACGCAATGCCCACAGCGCACCCGATGACTCGGCCCCGACGAACATTCTTCGCACCCATCTCGACGACGACGTGACATCGCCATCGGTCGCCGAACATCTGGCTGCGGCCGACGTGCTTGTCGAGGTCGACGTCGAGAACCCGCGCCAAGTTGCCGCGCCGATTGAGTGTCGAGGCGCAGTCGCCGTCTGGACGGCCGACGGCCACCTCCACACGTGGGTCAGCACCCAGACCCCGCATAGCTTCCGCAGCCGGATCGCCCCGATGTACGAGGTCGCCTTGAGCGATATTCATGTCGTGGCCGGACCGTTCGTTGGCGGCGGCTTCGGCGGCAAGGGAGCGCCAGGCCCAGAGGAACAGCTGATTCCCTATCTCGCCCGTCTTGTTGAACGACCGGTGCGTTGGCTCGAAGGTCGCACCGAGAACCTGACCGCGGCTCCGCACGGACGGGCCGAGGAGTTCACGATCCGGTTGGCAGGTGATCGCGACGGCACCTTGACCGCGATCGATGTCGAGCACCGCAAGGACGCTGGTGCCTACCCGAGCTCGGGTGGCGGGTTGCCGAACAACTGGAGCTGGCCGATGGCGCACGGTCCATATCGGATTCCGCACGTGGCCTACCGTCAGACCACGGTGGTCACGAACCGGCCGCCGGTCAGCGCGCTCCGCGGTGCAGGTCGAGCGCCCATCATCGCTGCGGTGGAACGGTCCGTCGATGACTTCGCGGTCGCGATCGGCGCAGACCCGGCCGAGGTCCGGCGCAAGAACCTCATCGCTGCGTCGCAGATGCCCTACACCGCCCCGACCGGCTTCGTGATGGACGAGGCCGACTATCCAGCCGCGCTCGAACGGGCGCTCGAACTGGCCGACTACGACTCTCTGCGGAGCGAGCAACTGGCCCGTCGCTCGAACTCGGAGGGCCGCCAGCTCGGCATCGGCGTCGCTTGCTACAACCACCGCACCTGCGGTGGCGGCGGCGAGTCGGCCCTCGTGCGGATCAACGTCGACGGCTCGGCCACCGTCGTTACCGGCACGACCTCACAAGGTCAAGATCATGAAACGACATGGCGCACGATCGCCTCGGGCGAGTTGGGCATCGACCCCGATCGAATCACCGTGATCGAGGGTGTCACCGACGAGATCTCAACCGGGGTCGGTGCCATCGGGTCGCGCTCGGTCCAAACGGCAGGTCTTGCCATTCACGAAGCAGCGGCCGAGGTCGTCGACCAGGCCAAGGCGCTGGCCGCAGCGATGCTCGAAGCAGCCGAGGCCGATGTCGTGCTTGACCGCGCCGACGGGAAGTTCCATGTCGCCGGCACGCCGTCGCGTTCGCTGGGCTGGGCCGAGCTGGCCGTTGAGCTCGACGCTCGTAACGAGCAGCTGGCCTGTGACCACATCTATGAGAACAACGGCAACGATGTGTTCCCCTCGGGTACCCACATCGCCGTCGTCGAAGTCGATACCGACACCGGGGCATGGACGCTCGAACGATTCATCGGCGTCGATGACGCCGGAGTACGAGTGAACCCAGCCGCCGTCGAGGGCCAGCTGCACGGCGGGATTGCGCTCGGCGTCGCCCAGGTGATCGGCGAGGCATCAACGTTCGACGACTACGGCAACCCGACTGCAGCCAACTTCCTCGACTATCAGATTCTGTCGATCGATCAGGTTCCGCAGTACGAGCTCGAAGCCCAGGTCGTACCGAGCTCGTTCAACGCCCACGGGTACAAGGCGGTCGGCGAGTCAGGCCCGATCGGTGCAACCGCCGCGGTGCACAACGCCGTCATCGACGCGGTCCGGCACTTGGGCGTCGATGACCTTGCCCTACCGGTTACGCCGCAGCGGATGTGGGAAGCGATCAGCGCCGCTCGGCAATAACGAGCCGATAGCCAAAGTCGGCCCGTTCGAGCGTGGCGATTTCGGGGTAACGCTCGGCCCAAGCTCCCGAGTCCAGGTCGGCGCGCAGCTGTTCGGTCCCGCGCGCACGTACTTCGGGGTCGCATCGGGCGAGCAGCGAGATGGCCTGTTGCATGTCGGGGTCCAGGTAGTCGTGTGGGCGAGCCCACGACGCGGCGGCGAATCCCTCGCTGCACGCTCTCGGCACCCACAGCGTCTGCACGTCAACTACATCGAAATAGTCGGCCAGCAACGACGGCGTTGGTGCGTTGACCTCCATCGGATCGAAGCGCGTCTCGGGGAAGTAGTCGAGTAGCCAGAAGTCGCGGGCGAAGGTGGTTTCGTACACCGTGTACACGTGCCGGGTCGCGACCCGAGCCAGCTCGGCGAAGGCACGCGGCCGGTCCGACCAGTGGTGCATCGTCAACACGCCCATCGTTGCGTCGAATGCGTCGTCGCAAAACGGCAGATCCTCGGCCGGGGCTTGCACACAGGGCGCAGCGTCGGCGCGTCGTTGATCGATCATCACCCGGGACGGTTCGAGCGCAATCACCTGGACGTCAAGATCTTCGTAGTTGCCTGTTCCTGCTCCGACGTTGAGTACCCGACGTGCGCCGCGGAGCGCATTGCCCATGGCGCGGTGCCAGGTCGGTTCGGTGTGACGGAACTGCGCATAGGTGCGCCCGATGGTGTCGTAGCGAGCTTCTCCCATGGCCCGATGCTGGCACACGCCAATCCGAGACGGTCGCTAGTTCGCGCGGCCTAAGGGCACCCAGGCCCATCAACAAGAATCTGGCCCTGCCGATCGGAACCCGTGCAGTCGCAGACACTCGTGCCACCTGGGCGCCTTGGCGCGTTGCTGATCAAGCAACGCAATGAACGCGGCTGGACAGTCTCGGACCTCGCGGCCAGATCAGACCTCTTCAACCCCCTCGATCTGGATCGGCTCGAACGTGGCGCGGCGGACCTCAACGACCACGATGTCGACGCAGTCCTGCGCCTCTACGGGCTCGACTTATCGGCTGGAACCTACGGACGGTCCGAACTCGTCGTCGATCTCGGCGCGGGCAGCATCGGCGTCGGTGACACAAGCCTGCAGTTCGAGAGCTCGACCAGCGATCTGGTGCTCGAGCGCTACGTCTCGCTGCTCTACCTGCTGCGCGAACAGCCCGTTGGGTCTGAGCTTCCGCTGCGTACCAACGATCTTGAGACGCTCAGCTCGACGCTCGAACGTTCCCAAGACCGGCTGGTCAACGATCTCTACTCGATCATGGGCGACCGTCGCACGGTCGGCCGGACTCGACGACTCAGCCGCCGCCGACGCGTGCTGCAAGCTGGCCTGCTCGTTGGCGCAACGCTCGCCGGTTCGCTCATCATCGTTGGCGACTTCATTCCCTCCGCGTCTGCATCCGTCGTAGAGAGCTCCGCGCCGCGTGGCGAACTTGTGCTCGAAAAGATCGGGTTCGACTTCGACCAAACGCTGCCCGGTTGGACCCTGAACTGGGGCGACGACCACCCGATCTATGGCGGCTTGACCCATGCCTCGCAGCGGTCGATCACCATCCACGTCGACCCTTCGTGGACCGACGAGCGCCTTGCCGACATCCTCATGCACGAGGTCGGCCATGCCATCGACCTCGAGTACCTCGACGACAGCGTCCGCTACCAGTGGATGTCCATGCGCGACATCGAAACCGGCTGGTGGACCGGCAACGGCTTGCGTGACTTCGACGTCGGCGCAGGCGACTTCGCCGAAGCCATTGCCTCCGCATCGCTCGGCTCGATGAGCGACTCCCACCACGGTGACTTCACCGACGAACAACTCGACTTCGTCCGTCGCATCCTCGACGGCATCAACCAGACCTCGAGAGCGAGATCGACATGACCCATTCACGCCACCACCGCACGGTGATCGTCTCGATGATTGCGGCCGTAGCGGCACTGCTCGGGGCCATCGTCGCGCCCGCGGTCGCAGCTGCGCAGCCCGGCACGCCAACGCTGTCGGTGAGCTCGTACGAGTTGACCGAGGAGACCTCGTTCGTCGCGTCGGTGGCGCTCGACGTCGCTGGCGCCGATGTCGGCGCACTCTCGGCGGTACTCGACTACGACGGTGCTGCGCTCCAGTTCATCTCGTGCACGCCCAGCGAAGCCGCCGTGTGCAACGAAATGGACGGCCAAGTCCACTTCGCTGGCTTCGATGTCGACGGCTTCGTGTCCGATGATCGCTTTGTTGACATCGAGTTCCTCGTCCTCGACCGATCCGCTCCGACGGACCTTGATCTGACCATCACGACCTCGGTCGATCTGCTCGGAACCGAAGGTGAACAACTCACCGCAGTATCCGGAACGGTGAACTTCGTCGCTCCGGCCGTCCCCGTCGGCGGCATCAATGGCGAAGTGCTCGACGGAGCTGGCGTCGGCGTGTTCGGCGCCCAGGTCTGCACCGTCTTTGCAACTGCCGAGCAGGTATGCACGGTCACGACGGGCCTTGGCGCCTTCGTGCTCAACGACGTCGCCGTGGGCACGCACAGCCTCGTGGTGAGCGATCCAAACGACGTGCTGCCAACGACCACCCAACTCGTCGACGTCGCCGAAGGTCGTGTCACGACCGGCGTGTCCGTCGTACTCGTCGCTGGCGAACCTGACGCCGAAGCCCAGACCCTCGACATCCCGGCGCCCGACGCCGACCCTGGGATCTCCGCGTCCGACGCTCCAACTGCTGAAGCCGGCCAGATCGTGATCCAGGTCGCAGCCGCCGACGGCGGCTTCGCGATCTTCGGGGCCGAAGTATGCGCCACGATGCCCGTCATCGGCACCCAAGCCTGCGGCTTCTCTGATGCTGCCGGGCTGGTTGCCCTATCCGACCTTGGCGTCGGTAACTACGAGCTCACCGCAGTTGACCCTGCTGGTCGATTCGATCCCGCTGCGCCCATCTTTGTTGGACTCAACCCCGACGAGGGCGTGAACGCCGTTCTCGAACTGCCGGGCCGCGGCCTCGGCGAAGTGCCCGAGGTGCTCGCGTTTGTCGATCCGAGCCCGCAGAGCGAGACCGTCGGCATCACGCTGTCGGCAGCTGCCTTTGCGGCCATGACTGCCGTTGGCATTGCCCGCCGCCGCAGCACCCAGGACTCGTCAGAGAACTAGCCCTCGGGTAACGCAACCCAGAACGTTCGAGATCGCGCCACGCAGCGACCATCGGTCGTGAAGACCGAACCGCACGCGCCGCGCTTTCGTCCGTCCCAACCGTCGAGGTAGTCGCCCGACCAGGCGACCAGCGCGTAGGTCTCGCCGGGCTGAATCGACTCGAGTACCTCGACTGCGATCTGCACCGTGACGCCATGTCGGCGCCCACCGGCGTTGCCGGCGAACCATGCTTGGCAACAGTCGATGGCGGCCCACAGCGCTCCCGGATCGGTCGTCCCGTCAGGGCGCGTCGCCCACGTCGGGGCGGTCCACGGCGACGCCCACCGGCCATCGGCGAGCTCGCCTGCGTGCACCCGCATGCTGTCGTGTTCAAGCCCGCACGAGAAGCACACCGGGACGGGGTGATTATCGAAGAGCGGGAAGCGCGTCGATGCCTCGGTCGCGTCGGCGATCGACACCGGGTCAGTGTCGGGCACGTCAGGTGTCCAAGGCGTTGCCGTCAGCACGGGGTGTTCCGGGTTGTCCGACGCGACGAGATCCCAGCGGTCGCCTGCCGCTCGAACTTCGAGATCGGTCTCAAGCAGAATCGGGGCTCGGATCGCGACCGACACCGGCTCGCCGATGCTGCGCTCGAACGCCGACGCGGTCCATCCGCCTTGCCCGCTTCCAGTCGGTCCCTGGAACCACGTGTCGACGCGAATCGCTGGATACGTCACCCACGCAGCATGGTGGGAACAGCAGCCGCCACCCAAACGCCGGGCTGCTCAGTCAGCGCGGACTAGAACCCGAGCAGGTCTTCGGGCGAACCGGGAGGCTGGAGCAGATATCCCTGGGCGTGGTCACAGCCAAGCTCGCGAAGCTTCGCAAGCTCCTCGGGACGCTCGACGCCCTCGGCGACGACCTTGGCTCCGAGCGCTTGGGCCAGCGAGATCACCGAGGCCGTGATGGCCGTGCGGCGTTCGTCGCTGTGGAAGCCGCTCACGAAGCTGCGGTCCAGCTTCACGTAATCGATCGGCAGGTCCTGGAGATACGAGAGCTGTGAATGGCCGGTGCCGAAGTCGTCGATGGCGATGCGAACGCCGAGCTCGCGCAAGGCGTTGAGTACTGCGATGCGGCCAGGCGTGTTGGCGGCGGCGTTTTCAGTCAGCTCTAGGACGAGCTCGCCGTCGTGGATTCGGTACCGCTCCAGAATGTCTCGCACGAGTTCGGGAAACGATGCGTCGAGCTGTGTCGGAGAAATGTTGACCCAGATCGCAGCGGGTGCCCGCAGGCTGTAGCGCCAGCTGTCAAAGCAACGTACGGCCTTCTCGATGATCATTGCGTCGAACGCATGGGTCAGGTTCATCGAGTGGACGTATTGCAGGAACTGGCCCGGCATGAGTCGTCCGCGGCGGGGGCTATCCCAGCGAGCGAGTACTTCGTAGCCGACGGGTGCGTCGGTATCGAGGCTGACGATCGGCTGCACGTCGAACTGGAACTCCGCATTGAGTACGGCGTCGACGATCTCGCGCTCTCGGACGTGCGTCTCTTCGATGCGGGCCTGCAGGGTGTGGTCGAAGAGACAGAAGCTGCCGGTGCCTCGGGACTTCGCTTCGTACAGCGCAGCGTCAGCGAGGTCGAGCACCTCGGTCACGGGCTGGTTGCCGTCGGTGGCGACGACGCCAATCGAACCGGCGATGTCGATGGCGAGCCCGTCGAAGTAGACGGGCTTGTCGAAGATCCGGAGGTATCGCTGGGCGACCTCGGCGGATTCGCCGCTGTGGACTCGTTCCGCCCAGACCGCGAACTCATCGCCGCCCATACGACCGACGATGTCGCCACCGCGAGTCATGCCACGCAGGCGACGTCCGACCTCGGCCAGCACGGCGTCGCCGGCAGCGTGTCCTCGGGAGTCGTTGATGTGCTTGAACTTGTCGAGGTCCAGCAGCAGGAGCAGGTGACTGTGGCCTTGGTTCTGGAGCGCCTCTCGGCTTCCTTCGGCGCAGCGCAGGAACCAGCCGCGGTTCGACAACATGGTGAGGCTGTCGTTGTTGGCTCGCCAGACGAGGTCCCGAAGTGACTGACGAGTGTCGTCTTCTTCCTCGGCCGCATCGACCAGGACGAGCCCGGCGTCGGACTCGTCGAACGTCATCAGGTGCCGAAGGGTGTCGACCCAGTCGCCGTTGTCGCTGTCACTGCTGAGGAAGATCAGCTCTTCAGATCCTTGTCCCATCGTGGAGTTTGATCGGACGGCTGGCCCCCGCCTTTAGTCCCAAAAGCGCAATCACGTCTCATGGGTCTGGAGGCCCAGAAACGGCGAAAATGGGTTAAGAACCGCCCAAGGCAGCCTTAAGAGTCGCTCAAGCTTGCTGTGGAAGCTCAAGACCAAAGGTGGTAGCGTCGTCTCAATGCCACGACGGGTTGTGGTCCAGGCGAACGCGAAAATCCAGTTCTTCGACCACCGAATGAACGCGTTACGCCGGCAATCCCAACACCCAGGGATGCACCTATGAAGCTCGATGTTGCGTGCGTAGAGGACCATGAACCCGACGCCATCCTGATTCGTTCCGCGCTTGATGCTTCGGTTCACATGCAGGTTGGCGAGTTCTTCCGAGCGCTCGACCTTCGTTCGTTGGAACGCCTCAATGCAGAGCAGACCTTCGACGTCCTGCTGCTCGATCTGGGCCTTCCCGACTCGGTCGGTCTGAGCACGATCGCTCGAGCCCGCGCCATCGTGCAGGCGACACCGTTCGTCGTCCTTACCGGCGACGAGGCTCGCGGCCTCGAGGCGATTGCGGCCGGCGCCGACGATTTCGTCGGCAAGGACGACATCGGCAACGGACACCTCGCCCGCACCTTGGCCCATGTCGTCGAGCGCCACCGCCTGCAGGTGCGACTGGCACAGAGCGAGAGCGAGCGAGAGCTCGAACGAATCGGCGCCGTCAACGGCCCCGGAGCGCCGATCGCGAGCGCATTGGTCGGAAGCCAGCGCCTCCTCGATGCCGACCCCGGCTTTGCTCGCCATTGCGAAGAGACGTTCGCTCGGGTCGTCTTCGACCGCTTGATCGCAAACCCCGTCGGCGCCGAGGTCGATCACAACCGTGTGATCCAGACACTGAGCCGGCAGATGGCGGCTCGAAATGCTGGACCTGATGACGTGGTCGCCGTGCTGACAGGCGCCGTCGAATCCAAGCGGGGTCAGCTCCGACCGGCCCAGTTCGGACCGTTTGTTCGTGAGTGTCGGCTTGCCTTGATCGAGCTCATGGGCCACCTGTTGGCTCACTACCGGGCGCATGTGCCGCTTCGCGATCTCGACCAGGTCGAAGCCGACGCGGCTGACGCCGCCGATGGGCGCGAAGCGACGGTGATCGGCATCGGGTCCGGACGGGGTGATCTGGGAACGGGCGGTGACGCCTCGTGAGTTTTGTCGAGATTGACCTCTATGTGTGCGGCGCATCGACCGCTCGCTCTACGACCACGATGCGCAATCTCGCCAACGAATGTTCCGCTCGCTACGGCACCGAGTACTCGATCAACGTGATCGACGTGCTGCGTAACCCGGCGATCGCGGAACGGGCCAACATCGTGGCGACGCCGACGACGGTGATTCGGCGCCCACTTCCCTCGCTCCGGCTCGTGGGAGATCTCTCCGTTCCAACAACCTCCTTTGGGTGGCCTGCGTGAACTTCGCCGGTTCGACCGCCAAGGGCGTGTACAAGCTTCGCACCGGGATCCCTGGTTTCGACGAGATCTGTCTCGGCGGTCTCCCGGCCGGCCGAACGACGCTGGTATCCGGCACGGCGGGTGCAGGCAAGAGCGTGTTCAGTGCCCACTTCTTGGCCGCTGGCATCGTCGAGTACGGCGAGGCCGGCGTGTACGTCACATTCGAAGAAACCCCCGAGCTGGTTCGTCAGAACCTCGAAGGCTTCGGCTGGGGCGTCGCCGGTTGGGAGACCGACGGCAGCTGGCAATTCATCGATGCGTCGCCCGACGTCATCAACCCCGCCGTGGTCGTCGGACAGTTTGATTTCGGCGCACTCGTCGCACGTATCGAGCGCGCCGTGCGCCTCACCGGTGCCACCCGGGTTGTGCTCGATTCCATCGGGACGGTCTTCGAGCACTTCGACGATGACCGCAGCGTGCGGACTGAGCTCTATCGGGTGGCGTCGGCGCTTCGCCAACTCGGCGTGACCGCCCTCATCACCATTGAGCGCCCCGAAGAGTACGGCGCACTTTCTCGCCACGCGGTGTCGCAGTTCGTCTCGGACAACGTCGTGATCCTGCGCAATGCGCTCGACGAGGAACGCCGCCGCCGCACGATCGAGGTGCTCAAGTTCCGCGGCGCCGATCACCGCAAGGGCGAGTATCCGTTCTCGCTGCTCGAAGGAACGGGCGCCGTGGTGCTGCCGCTGTCGTCGTTGCTGCTCGAGCAAGGATCGGCGAGTCGTCGAGTCCCGTCCGGAAATCACGAGCTCGACGCGATGTGTGGTGGCGGGTTCTATCAGGACTCACTGGTGTTGGTCTCCGGTCCCACCGGTGCCGGCAAGACGCTGCTTGGCTGCAGCTTCATTAACGGCACGCCTGATGACCAGCGATGTCTGATGCTGTCGTTCGAAGAGGGCCGCGAGCAGATCTATCGCAACGCCTCGGGTTGGGGGTTCGACTTCGCCGCGCTCGAAGCTGAGGGGCGTTTCCGGCTCGAGGGTGCCTATCCGGAGCTACTTGGCCTCGAAGATCACCTGATCAACATTGCCCGCTCGATCGATGACTTCAAGCCGAACCGCGTCGTTGTCGACAGCCTGTCAGCGCTCGAACGTGTCGCCAGCCGCAAGGCGTATCGCGAGTTCATCATCGGCCTGACCTCGTTGCTCAAGGATCGGCGCATCTGCACCGTGTTCACCGCGGCAACGTCGTCTGCGTTCGGCGGCTCCGGCGACGTCGTCACCCACGTGTCGACCATTACCGACGCAATCATCTTGCTTCGCTACGTCGAGTTCTATGGCGAGATTCGACGGGGCATGACGGTTCTGAAGATGCGTGGGTCGGCACATGATCCCGAGATTCGAGAGTTCACCATTGGCCGCAAAGGCATGGCCATCGGCGACTCGTTCCAGAACATCAACGGAATTCTGAGCGGCCAAGTCGAGGTCAAAGAACTCGACGAGATCGAACGGATCAAGACCTTGTTCATTGATGTCGACCTCGCAGATGAGGCGCGCTAAAGCATGGAGAATGGCGTGGACGTAACCGAAGCCAGGCCAGGGGGAGCCGATCGATCGGTGCTGTGTGCTCTTGGGGCATCGGCGGGCGGTCTCGCTCCGGTCGAAGAGTTCTTTGACGCGATTCCCCCAGACACCGGCATGTCCTTCGTGCTCGTGCAGCATCTCTCGCCCGACCACGAGTCGATGATGGGTGCGTTGCTCGAGAGCCACACCGAGATGCCGATCCTCCAGGCAGTCGATGACACGCAACTCGAACCGGACCACGTCTACCTGATTCCACCGGGAGCCGAAATCAGCGTTGCCGGCGGTCGCATGCAGGTGCGCGATCGCAAGCTTGATCGTCGCGATCTTCATCGGCCGATCGACACGTTCTTCACGTCGATGGCGGCTGACTTTGGGCCTGCGGCCATCGCGATCGTCCTGTCCGGAACCGGAAGTGATGGAACAGCAGGGATCGAGCGGGTCCGACGCGCCGGTGGTCTCACGCTCGTGCAGGATTCGTCGGCCGCGTTCGAAGGTATGCCTGACGCCGCGTTGCGTTCGGGCTTCGTCGATGCGTCGATGTCGCCGTCCGACATTGCAGACGCCTGCGTCGTGTATCGCGAAACGGGTCGCCGGCCCGTCTCACAAGGTCACGATGATGTCGCGCTTACACCGGCTGACGCTGAACTGGTTGGCCTGCTCGAAGAAGCAACCGGTATCTCATTCTCCGAGTACAAGCCCGGCACGATGCGGCGGCGCATCGAGCGCCGGGTGACGTTGGCCGACATGCCCGACACGGCGTCGTACCTGGTCGGTGCACGCGACAACACCGTCGAGCTCGAAGAGCTGACCCGTGATCTACTGATCGACGTCACCGGGTTCTTCCGGGACACCGAGATGTTCGACCTGCTCGAACACGAGATCCTCCCGCAGCTTGTTCTCGAGGCCGCGTCTGCCAACGACCCCATCCGCGTCTGGGTCGCCGGCTGTTCCACGGGCCAAGAGGCGTACTCGATCGCAATGCTGCTGCTCGAAGCGGTCGAGTCGCTGCACGGCTCGCGCCCAACGGTGCAGATCTTTGCCACCGACATCCATGACGGCAGTCTTCGACATGCGACCGAGGGCCGATACTCGGCCGACGACATGGCCGAAGTCTCCGAAGCTCGCCGCTCCCGGTTCTTCGACGAGTTGTCGACCAGCTGGCGAGTCAAGCCCGAGTTGCGCAGCGTGATCACCTTCGCCCAGCACAATCTCTTGGCGGACGCACCTTTCACCCGGGTGGACCTGGTCACGTGTCGAAACGTGATGATCTACTTCCAGCCGTCGGCGCAAGATCGAGCGCTCGGCGCGATGAACTTCGCGCTGCGGCCCGGGGGAGCGATGGTGCTCGGCTCGTCCGAAGCGCTCGGCCCGATCGAGATCGACTACGAGACCGTCTCGTCGACCTGGCGCATCTACCGGAAAAAGGTCGATGCTGTTGCGCGGTCGTTGCGGGCCGGACAAATGGGCGCCCGCTTGCGGGTGCCAGTGCGGACCCCGGCGTTCGCGGCCGATCAGCGTTTGCTTCGCACCTACGATGCGTTGCTCGAAGCGCACTTCGCAAGTGGCCTGCTGTTGAACGAGCGACGAGAACTCGTCCACACGATCGGCGGGGCGACCGGATGGCTTCGCCAACCGACCGGCCGCCCGACACTCGATGCGCTGTCGATGGTCACCGACGCGAACCTCCGTCTCGCATTGGGCGCAACGCTGCGCGAGCTCGAGACCGGCTCGGATCGCACCGAGCCCAGATTCGTCGTGCCGACCGAGAACGATGGTCGCGCCCAAGCGATGCTGATCGGCGAAACGATTCGTGTTGGTAGTGCGACGCACTATCTGCTGTTCACACGAGAGGTCGAAGAGCCGCTAGAGCTGCCGCCGACACCTCGCAGTGCCGGGGTCGCTCCCGAGGACACCGAGTACACGCTGCAGCTCGAAGCCGAGTTGCTCTACACCCGTGAGTCGCTCCAAGCGGCGCTCGAAGAGCAAGAGACCTCGAACGAGGAACTCAATGCTGCCAACGAGGAACTGATTGCGTCGAACGAAGAGTTGCAGTCAACGAACGAAGAGCTGTCCTCGGTCAACGAAGAGCTTCGGACGCTCAACGATGAGCACCACATCCGACTTGATCAAGTCCTAGAGCTGAGCGCCGACCTTGAGCAGCTGATGTCGTCGACCGAAATCGGTGTTGTCTTCTTGGCCGAGGATCGCTCGATTCGTCGCTTCAACGAGCCGGCACGCGACTACTTCCGGGTGCGCGAAGGTGACGTGAGCCGACCGTTCGAGGACATCGTGAGTCGGCTGTCCTATGCCCAGCTCGATGAGGACATCAACTCGGTCTTCAACGGCGAGGGGGCCCAGGTCCAGACGGTCAGCCACGCCGATGACCGTGCCCGACGCCTGGTCGTGCGCGTCGATCGTTACGAACTACCGCGAGATCGATGGGGCGTGTTCATCGCCGTGGTCGATGTCACCGACGTCGTGGTCGCCGAAGAAGAACGTGCCCTTGCGTCGCTGCTGCTGGCATCGCCGCTCGTCGTGGGCATCTGGGACGAAGACGATCAGCTCCTCTATCGCAACCGCAGCGTCCTGGCCGGCGAGCTTCCGGTTCCGTTCGACCCTGAAGAGCCACAACCCGTCCCCCTGGCGTTGATGGACGAGACGATCTCGATTGCCGCCGAACGTGCTCGGAATGAGGGTGCAACGGTGGTCGGATTCCAGCGAGCGGCCGATCGAGATGCCGCCGCCGAGGGATTCGACGAGTACCTGTTCATCCTGCACCCGTTCGATCTCGTCGGGCAACGGCTCGTTGGCGCCATTGCGGTTCCTGCCACCCACGTTGCCGAGATGATCGAGGCACGGGCTCGCGAGATGTTCAGCCGCGCGATCGTCGGCCACGATCGACTGAGCATCGTCACGTTCGACCGCAATGGCGATCCAATCGAGGCGTCGGGGATCGAAGGCACCGGTGACCGCCTGCTCGACAATCTGCGCCGCCAATTCCCCGAAGCGTTCGACGACATGCGGGCCGCGCACCTCGCAGCGGCCACGAAGGGTGTTCCGAGCCATCTCCAGCTGCGCGGCCAAGGGCCCGACGGTGACCCGGCGGTTGTCGACCTCCATGTCCAACCGGTCGAGGATTCGCTCCTCGGCGCCATCGGGATTGGAATTCATGTCGCTGACTACGAGCGACAGCTCTGGGAGCTCAAGGACGAAGTCGCTCGACTGCGGGCCGAGCTCATCGAGGAACGTGAGCAGGGCCTGACCCGGGCTGATGATCTCGCCGAGCGAAATCATGACCTCGACAACTTCGCGCATGTGGCTGCCCATGACCTCAAGGCCCCCATCCGTTCGGTCCGGTCCTTTGCCGAACTGGCGATGGACGAACTGCCCGATGCGAGCCCAGCTCAGCCGCACATGCAGCAGGTCGTTGACGCATCGATGCGGATGACCAGCCTCTTGGAAAGCTTGCTCGACTTCGCATCGATCGACCGGCAGCAGCCGGACAAAGAAATCATCAACCTCACCGATGTCGTCGAAGAGGTGACCGCAGATCTCGACAGTGTGATCAGTCAACGTGGGGCGCGCATCATCCGACCGGAGCGATTCGACGACGTGCGAGGCGACCGAGCTGGCGTGCGCCAAGTGCTGGTCAATCTGGTGCAGAACGCGATCAAGTACAGCGACGAAGAACCGGTGATCGAGTTGACCACGCGGGTCGAAGACGAGGGCGTTGTGATCGTCGTTTCGGACAACGGCCGCGGATTCGAGATGACCGAGGTGGATCGATTGTTCGAACCGTTCCAGCGGTTGCATGACACCTCGGTGAGTGGCAACGGGGTCGGGCTTGCGATCTGCAAGCGAATCGTCGAGCGTCAGGACGGGAGGATTTGGGCCTCGTCGGTGCCCGGCGAAGGCTCCCGGTTCTCGATCTGGCTACCGGATACGGATGTGGAGCGATGACGACCATTCTGCTTATTGACGACAACGGTGCTGATCTCGAGATTATTCGTCGGGCCTTCTCGACCGTCGTCGACGTACGAATCGAATCGGCGAGTTCTGCCGCTGACGCTCTCGAGTGGTTTGCCGCGCACGGCGATCCGGACACGCTTGTTGTGACAGATCTCAACATGCCCGGCGCCGATGGCATCGCCGTCATCGAGCAGCTACGAGATCTGTGTGAGATCCCGCCGGTCACGCTCGTGTTCTCGACCTCTGCCCGAGCTGTCGACGTCGACCGGGCCTATGCGGCGGGGGCGAACGGCTACCACACCAAGCCGATGGGCTTCCATGAGACCACCGAGCTGTGCGGCCAGATTGCCAGCTACTGGCTGGGATCGGCGGCCCGACCGCGCGGGTCAACCCGCCCAGCCGAAGCAAGCGGCGTCGCCTAGCGGTCCAAGCGAGTGTTGACCGCTGGCTGACCGGTCGTGCCATACGCAATGCCGACATTGCGATGCAGGTTCCGGGTGTTCTTGGCCTGACCATGAATACGGGGCCCGCTGGCCATGAGTGCGCCGTCGACGGTGATCTCTTCGCCGCTCACGAACGCAGAGTCGTCGCCCGCAAGCCAGAGCGCACAGCCCGCAATGTGGCGACCCTCGCCGCGCATCTTGAGGGGTTGGAACTCGTGCATGACCCGATCGGCATCGTCGACGTCTCCCGAGTGCATGAGAGGCGTGTAGATCAGGCCCGGGCAGATCGCGTTCACGCGAATGTCGTGGGGTGCGAGCTCGACAGCGGTGGTCTTGGTCAGGTTGATGACCGCAGCCTTGGCCGCGGAGTACGCCTGAGGACCGGCGCCGCCACCTCGTCCAGCGATCGATGCGGTGTTGATGATGGACCCGCCGGACC
>CALDGN010000120.1 GCA_937942965.1 uncultured Acidimicrobiales bacterium
GATCCGCTCGTTGCCCGCGATGTCCATGTCCTGGTGATGCACGTGCGACGGAATCCACGTCGGCGTGGCGTACTCGGGCCAGCCCCAGTCGGCGAGCGTGTCCGAGTACAGCTCGAGCTTCTTCGACGGCGTGTTGAAGCCGACCTTGAGCTCGCCCTCGATCTCGACCGCGGGTGAGCCTTCGCCCACGGACACGAGCGAGATGTCGGCCAAGCCCTCGGCGGTGCCGTCCCAGGTGCCCGCGGTGTTCGGCGCCAGGTAGACGCCGTCGTCACGCTTGGTTGCGCCTTCGACCTCGGAAGGATCGACGTCGGCCTCATACGGCTGGTAGCGGTCGCCTTCGAGCTCGAACGCGGAGCGGTTGCGCATGAACTCGAGTGGGCCCTCACCAGCCGCTGCGGCAGCTTCGGCCAGGCCGGGCACCGAGTCACGGAACATGGTCTCGTAGTACTCGTCGATGCCGATCGGCGTGCCCGGGTTCTTCTCGGACTCAAACCACTGGCGGATGCCCATCGAACCATCAGGGTCGATGCGCCACGACAGATCGATCCACAGCTCGTTCTCTTCCCAGACCTCGCCCGGGTTGTACTCGTGCGTGCGGTTCTCGGCCGTCACTGGCGCGCCGTTGCCACGCTCAGCTTCGATCTCGGCGTAGCGGCGGAAGACCGGCTGGCGGAACGCAATCCACCGGCTGGCCTGGGTCTCATACGACACGACGTCGTGGCGCTCGGCGCCCACACCCATCGGCAGCACGTAGTCAGCGAACCAGGCGGTCTCGTTCCAGGTCGGCGTGAGCGCCACGTGGCACTCGACCATCGACTCGTCCTTGAGCGCTTCCATCCACGTGAACCCGTCGGGGTTCGTCCAGATCGGGTTGTAGACCCGGCTGAAATAGGTATCGAGCTTGCCGCGGCCTTCCTTGAGGAAGTGCGGAAGCAGAATCGACATCTCGTGGTAGCTGAGGGGGAACTCCTCGGGCCATTCCAGGTGGTTCCAGCTGTTCAGCTTGGGCGCACCGATCGGAGCCTTGGGCGCGAACTTATTCCAGCCGTTGCCGCTCGTGCCGCCAACGGTGGCGACCGAGCCGGTCATCACGGCGATGAAGAACAAGCAGCGAGCGACCTGCCAGCCGCCCATGTTGCCGGCGCCCGCAGCACGCCAGTTGTGCGACGCGAACTTGGTCGGGTGGTTGCCGATGATCGTCGCGATCTCGCGGATCTTGTCCGGGGCGATGCCGGTGATCTCTTCGGCCGCCTCGGGCGTGTACTCGGCGTAGTGCTGCTTCAACGCAACTTCGAACGAGTCCCACTCGACCGGCATGTCCGGGAACTGGCGCTTCAGGAACGTCTCCCAGTTCACCCAGCGCTTGACGAAGTCCTTGTTCCACGTGCCGTCTTCGAGCATGCAGTGGATGATCGACAGCAACAGGAACGGCTCGGTGCCCGGCCAGGTCGGCAGCCAGTGATCGGCCTTGGAGCCGGTGTTCGACAGACGAGGGTCACAGACGATGACCGTGGCGCCCTTGTTCTGGGCCTCGATGATGCGCTGCGCGTGCGGGTTGAAGTAGTGCCCTGACTCCAAGTGGGCGCTGATGAGGAAAATGACTTCGGCGTTGGCGTAGTCAGCCGATGGGCGGTCGTGGCCCATCCAGGACTGGTAGCCGATGCGTGCATTCGACGAGCAGATGTTGGTGTGGCTGTTGTGGCCGTCAACACCCCACGCCTGGAGCACGCGGTTGGTGTAGTCGGTCTCGCCGGGGCGACCGACGTGGTACATGATCTCGTTGTTGCGACCCTCGTTGATCGCCGTGCGGATGCGGTCACCGATCTGGTCGAGCGCCTCGTCCCAGGTGATGCGCTCCCACTGACCGCTGCCTCGTTCGCCGATGCGCTTCATCGGGTACAGGACCCGCTCGGGGTCATAGACCTGGTTGAGCGTGGCGGGGCCCTTGGCGCAGTTGCGGCCGCGGCTGGCCGGATGCTCGGGGTTGCCCTCGATCTTGTCGATCTCGCCCGTCGCCTGGTTCATGTAACAAACCAGGCCACAGCCGGCTTCGCAGTTGAAGCAGCTCGTGGGCACCAGGGTGTACTTCTTCTCGACCTTGTCCGGCCACGCCTTGGCGTCGAGCTCGGTCCAGTCGTGCCACTTCTCCAGCGGCGGGTACTTCGAAAGATCAGTCATGTCAGAACCTCAGCTGAGTGGGACGCTCTGGCCGGCGCGGACGAAGCTGTCTTCGTAGGCGAACATGCCGAGCAGGGCGAGGACGCCAGCGATAGCGATGAGTGCGGTCAGCCCGCCAGCGGCGAGGCCGATGATGACGAGTGCGGCGGGCACGATCAGGCCGACGACGATGCCGCCGATCCAGAACTGGGTGCTGTATTGGCCGTGCGTCATCTCGTGGATGGCGAGTTCGACGTGGCGGCTGCCAGCCGAGGTGAGCTCCATTGCGATGAGCGCTGCGGTGGCGGCAAGGCCGCCGAGGAACGCCCACCGGATGGCGTCGCCACCGGGTACGTCGATGAACAGGTCGAGGATGGCGTAGGTCGCACCACCGGCGGTGACGGCCTGAGCCAGCAGCGTCGGCAGCAGCAGCGGCGTCTGCCACAGGTCACGGCCTTCGCACTGGCCGAACAGGAACGCCGTGTAGCCGGCAGTTCCGAGAGCGCCGAGCACGGCGGGGATGGCGAGCACCTTGAGCAAGCCACTGGCGTCGGCGAGACCGCCGATGAACCACAGGCCGCACACGATGGCGAACGCCATCAGCACGTAGGCGCCCTTGACGAGCCAACTCTCCCAATTGCCCTTGGTGATCAGGTAGTGGAAGCGGGTCGGCTGCTTCAGGTCGGTGATGAGCAGCACGCCGGTCAATGCGAGGAAGACGCCAGCGACGACGGGCGGCACGATGCCGACGGCAGTCTGCTCATCGGCGTGGCCCATGAGTACGAGGAGT
>CALDGN010000121.1 GCA_937942965.1 uncultured Acidimicrobiales bacterium
GAGGTGCCGCCGGTCTCCGATGCGCTCGAGCGGCTCGGTTTGGATCTCGTGCGGGTCGAAGCGCCGGGCACGCTCGACGGCGGCGACGTACTCAAGGTCGGCGATGACATCTACATCGGCCTCGGCGGTCGCACCAACGAGACCGGTATCGCCCAAGTGCGAGAGCTGCTGGCTCCGCTCGGCGCACACGTGCACGCAGTGCCGTGCGACAAAGCACTGCATCTCAAGTCGGCGGTCACGGCGCTGCCCGACGGATCGATGCTCGGCTGGGGCCCGGTGATCCCGGGTGAGGGACTGCCGCCCGTGCTGGCGATGCCCGAGGAACCGGGCGCGCATGTCGTCGACCTTGGCGATAGGGCAGTGCTGATGGCCTCGTCGGCGCCACAGTCGGCGGCCCAGATCGCGGCCATGGGCTACACGCCCGTTGTCGTCGACATCTCCGAGTTCGAGAAGCTCGAAGGCTGCGTCACCTGTCTGTCCATCCGCATCCGCTCTGGGGGATAGGTACAGAACGTGTTCGCAGCCGGAAACGGCGAGCGTGACCCGTAACCGGGAATTGTCGTTGCGGTGACCGCTTTCGGGGCCAATCCGGGCACACTACTGGGTCGCCGGGACCGACGGCCCGCCGACACCGACCTGACCGAACCGCCGAACCGTCGAGAGGACTGTGATCGTGGCTGTAAAGCTCCGCCTGATGCGCATGGGTAAGAAGAAGCAACCGACGTACCGCGTGGTTGCTGCCGACTCGCGTTCGCCCCGCGATGGCCGATTCATCGAAGTGCTTGGGTTCTACAACCCACGCTCCGAGCCATCGGTGATCGACATCGACAACGAAAAGGCTGTCGGCTGGCTGCGCAATGGCGCCAAGCCAACCGAGCGTGTCCAGAAGCTGCTGACGATCAGCGGGGCCTGGTCCGAGTTCAGCGGCGAAGCGCCGCCAGCTCCCTACGTCGCTCCCGCAGGTGCTGCACCTGCCGCCAACGACGACCACGCTGAAGATGCTGCCGAGGCAAGTGCATCGGACGAAGAAGAGTGAGCGGCGACCTCGCTCCCGAAGCTGAGGACCTGCTCAAGCACGTCGTCAGCTCCATCGTCGAGAATCCCGACGCGGTCGAGATCGACGCCAGCAACGACGACGACACCGTGCGCTTCGACGTGCGTGTCGGCGACGGTGACATGGGCCGTGTGATCGGCAAGCGTGGCCGTACAGCCCACGCAATCCGTGCGCTCGTGCGTGCCGCAGCTGCCAAGGATGGCACTTCGGTCGACGTCGAGTTCGTCGACTGAGTACGCCCATGCGGCTCGAAGTCGGTCGCATCGACAAGGCCCACGGCGTGCAAGGTGACGTACTCGTCACGGTGCACTCGGGCCGTTCAGAACGCGTCGAACCTGGCGCAACCTTCGAACACGACGGTGGTCTGTACACCGTCGTGTCGTCGCGTTCGCACCAACATCGCTTCATCGTGAACTTCCGCGAGATCACGACACGTGAACAGGCCCAAGACGTTCGAGGCACGGTGCTCTATGGCGAACCGATCGACGACCCCGACACCTTGTGGATCCACGAGCTGATCGACCAGACCGTCGTCGATGTCGACGGCGTCGAACTCGGCACGGTCGAACATGTCGAAGAGAACCCGGCCAGTGACCTGCTGAACCTGGGCGACAACCGTTTGGTCCCGCTCACGTTCTTTGTTGAGCAACTCGAGGACGGCACCATCGTCGTCGACCCTCCTGAGGGTCTCTTTGACCCGATCGACGCTGAGTAGCTCGCATTCGATCATGCGCATCGATGTCTTCACGGTCTTTCCGAGCCTGATCGACGACTTTGCAGCCGAGTCATTGATTGGCAAGGCGCAGAAGAACGATCTGCTCGAGATCAACGCCCATGACCTGCGGGCCGAAGCAACCGGCGCGCATCGCAGCGTCGACGATGCCCCGTTCGGCGGGGGAGCGGGCATGGTCCTCATGCCCGAACCGATCTTCGCTGCGGTCGAAGCGGTCGACCCGCCTCGCCCCCTGCTGCTGATGAGCCCCAGCGGCCGCCGCTTCGATCAGGACATGGCTGTCGAGTTGGCCGAAGGCGATGGCTTCTCGTTGCTCTGCGGTCGCTACGAAGGCGTCGACGAGCGCATCGCCACCGAGCTGTGCGACGGCGCCGTGTCGATCGGCGACTACGTGCTGTCCGGCGGCGAAGTCGCCGCACTCGTCATCATCGAAGCGGTCGGCCGGCTCGTGCCCGGCGTCATGGGCAACGACAACTCGGCCGGCGACGAGTCGTTCATGACCGGCCTGCTCGAATACCCGCACTACACGCGGCCCAAGGACTTTCGAGGCATGGCGGTTCCCGATGTCTTGCGTAGTGGCGATCACGGCAAGGTCGAACGGTGGCGACGTGCCCAGGCGCTGGCTCGCACGATCGAGCGGCGCCCGGACCTCATCGAAACCCGTGGTGGCCTGAGCGACGCCGACCACAAGCTCCTCGCCGAGTTCGACCTCGACTAACCCGTCGCCGGTACCTTGGGCGCGACAATGATGACGTGAGCGATTCGGCTGATCTGCGGACCCTCTTCGATTCGGCGACCTATGTCACGGGCGCGCCGCATGCCGCGGTCGATCGGCTGCGCTCCGCCGGGCCGGTTGTGTGGGTGCCAGAACCTGCGCTCGGCCCCTGGCCCGAGGGAACCGGCTACTGGGCAGTCCTCTCGCACGCCGGGACGAAGCACGTTCTGCGCGACGCTGCGACCTTCTCGAGCCACTCGGGCGGGACCCAGTTGAGAACCCCGGGTCGGGCCGAAGATCTGGCGTTCGTGCAGCAGATGATGCTCAACCAGGATCCACCCAGCCACACGCGGCTGCGGGGGTTGCTGAGCCGGGCGTTCATCCCTCGGGCGATCTCAGCACTCGAGCGAGAGATCGCCGATCGAGCGGCCGCACTCGTGGCCGCGGTCGAAGACCGAGAGTGGTTCGACCTCGTGACCGATGTCGTTGGCGACCTTCCGGTCGCCGTGCTGGCCGCGGTGCTCGGCTTGCCCGACGAAGACCGAGGCCTGCTCTATGACTGGTCGAACCGAGTCATCGGCTACCAAGACGCCGACTACGCCGGATCCGAGTCCTTCGACGCGTCGACCGGCACCGAGATGGCCCGGGCCGCGCTGGCTCACCGTCCGGTTCCCGGACCCGACGGCACGATGCCCGACCCGCGCACCAGGGCCGGGCTTGCCGACATGTACGACTACGCAGCTCGGCTCGCGGACCTGCGGCGCAGTGAGCCCGGTGACGACGTCGTCTCGTTGCTGCTCGCTGCAGATGCCGATGGTGAACCGCTGACAAACGACGAGTTCGAAACGATGTTCTTCCTGTTCGCAGTGGCGGGCAACGAGACGCTGCGCAACGGCATCCCGGGCGGAATGCTCACGCTGATGGAACACGGCGAGCAGTACGACCGGCTCATCGCCGAACCAGCACTGCTGCCGACGGCCATCGACGAGATGCTCCGCTACTGGCCGCCGGTCATGCACTTCCGACGTACCGCGACGGTCGACGTCGAGCTCGAAGGCACGACGATCGCTGCTGGGGACAAGGTCGCTGTCTACCACCTCGCCGCGAACCGGGACCCAGCGGTGTTCGACGATCCGCATCGCTTCGACATCACTCGGTCGCCGAACGATCACGTGTCGTTCGGCTTTGGGCCCCACTTCTGCTTGGGCTCTCATCTCGCTCGCACACAGATGCGCTCCATGATCGGCGAGCTCAATACTCGGCTCGGGCGCCTCGAGGTCGATGGCGAACCCGTCCGGCTGCAATCCAACTTCCAGCAAGGACTCAAGTCGTTGCCGGTACGGCGCAAAGGAAACACGAAATGACCGACTGGATGGCACTCGCAGCACGAGCAGGCCGGGTCGGGCATGACTTGGTCGGCTGGATGATGTGGGATCCGGCGGCGATCGAGCGCTACGCCGAGCTGGGCGTTCCGAACGGCGCAGGCTGGATCGTTGCCTGGCGGCTCGCACCCCTCGGCGACGTGTCGCCCGCAGCCGCTTCGGCCATGACGTACTCGATTCACCCGGACATCGTCGCCAGGGTCATGGGCCTGTATCGCGACGCCACGACCACGGACGCGATCGCAGGCGTCCGCGACGCGTCGATCGTTCCCGGGCTCGAGTCGATCGCACCCGGTCTGGCAGACGAAATCGCTCCGTTGGCCGAGGAGTTGTGGCCGCGGCGTCGATGCAGTCCACTACGGCGCGCGTCCGATGTTCGCCGCGCACCGGGCCGAAGCGCGTCCCGAACCAGTGGACTCGGCCGT
>CALDGN010000122.1 GCA_937942965.1 uncultured Acidimicrobiales bacterium
TGGGCACGGTCAACGGCCGCTACACCGGCGGGATGACCGCTGTCCCGCCGACGGCGGAGAACCGCTATCAGGCCCTCGCCGACTTCGCAGAGGCCAATGGCATTGATCTTCGGGAGTCTGTTGCCTACGCCGATTCGAGCAGCGACCTTCCGATGCTGGAAGCCGTTGGGTTCCCGGTCGCGGTGAATCCCGAAACAAAGCTGGCCAGCATTGCGCGCAAGCGCGGTTGGCTTGTCGAAGACTTCCAGAAACAATCGGGCGCCCCGAGTCGCCCACTACCGCTCGCTCCCCGGACCGGCCCGCTCGCTGAGCCGCTACTGAGTGCCCTAATGAACCGCAGCCCCGGCGTTGCGCAGGAGAAGACCAGACGATGAGTCCCCGCAAAGCACCCCGACCCGGATTGGTCCTCGATGTCGATGCATCGACCCCGCCGGTGCTCTTCCACCATGGTGAGGGCTTCAAGATGGAGAAGCTGCCCGTCGGGCGGTCTCGCATCATCTACCCCGCTGAGCCCCTGCGTGGGATCGAGAACCCGAATCAGGCAATCCGAGACGCGCTCGACAATCCGATCGACTCCGAGCCGTTGCGTGCGTTGATGAAGCCGAACATGAAGCTGACCATTGCGTTCGACGACATCAGCCTCCCACTGCCTCCCATGCGCAAGCCCGATGTTCGCCAACGCATCATCGAAACTGTGCTCGACATCGCAGCCGAGGTGGGCGTGGACGATGTGCACATCATTGCAGCACTCGCCCTGCATCGCCGCATGACTGAAGCCGAACTGCGCCACGCCGTCGGCGACCGGGTGTACGACGCTTTTGCACCGAGCGGACGCCTCTACAACCACGACGCTGAGGATCCCGATGGGATGACCCACCTCGGCGAAACGCTGCACGGCGAAGAGGTTCAGATCTCCAAGCGCGCCGTCGACAGCGACCTGACCGTCTACGTCAACATCAACCTGGTTTCGATGGACGGCGGCCACAAGAGCACGGCGACTGGCCTCTCGGGCTACACGGCGCTGCGCCACCACCACAACGTCGACACGATGCGGAAGTCGACGTCGTTCATGGATCCGCCGAACTCCGAACTGCACACGAAGAACTGGCGTCAGGGCGACGTCATTCGCAACGCCGGGGTCAAGATCTTCCAGATCGAAACCACGATCAACAACAACACGTTCGGCGAGACCGGGCCGCTGTCGATGTTGCAGAAGCGCGAGTGGGAATGGACCGGCCGTGACCGGGCCAAGTTCCTCGCCATGCAGGGCGGCCTCAGCTACATGACCGCCGGCGCTCGCCGACGGGTCTTCCACAACTGGAAGGCCCCATACGAACTCACCTCGGTGCAGGCTGGCGAGATCGAAG
Organism: uncultured Acidimicrobiales bacterium; assembly: GCA_937942965.1. Classification (GTDB taxonomy): domain Bacteria; phylum Actinomycetota; class Acidimicrobiia; order Acidimicrobiales; family UBA10347; genus UBA10347. Next base: position 1,368 of record CALDGN010000122.1, read on the forward strand.
CCGTCCACAAGGTGACGACCGAGAACACCTTCGCCCAGCACCTCGTTGAGGTTGAGGGCCAGACCGACATCATGACGATGGGCCTCCCCTACATTTCGCCCTACAACGTGAACTCGGTGATGAACCCGATCCTCGTTGCGGTCCTTGGGCTCGGTTACTTCTTCAACCTGTACCGGGGCAAGCCACTCGTCCGCAAGGGCGGCGTGCTCATCATGAGCCACCCGACGCCGTGGGACTTCAACCCGGTCCACCACCCGAGCTACATCGACTTCTTCGAACAGGTTCTGGCCGACACGACCGACCCGATCGAGATCGAGAAGAAGTACGAGAAGCAGTACGCAGAAGACGAGTGGTACCGCCACCTCTACCGCACGAGCTACGCCTACCACGGCGTGCATCCGTTCTACATGTGGTACTGGTGCGCCCACGCCCTTGAGCATCTCGGCCAGACCATCATCGTCGGAGGCGACCCGAAGGCGGTTCGGCGTCTGGGCTTCCGTCCGGCATCAACGCTGCAAGACGCGCTCGAGATGGCAACTGACACTGTTGGACCGCAACCGACGATCACCCACTTCCACAACCCGCCGATGCTCATGGCGGACGTGAAGTAGCCATGCCTGGGCTGTCCGGCTACCGAGCCAAAGTCTCACAGCGCCTCGCTGGCGCTGAGGTTCCTCTTGTGGGGCGTCTCCGTCGCCCGCTGCAGGCGTTGCCGTTTCCGTTCACTGCACCGACGGTTCCCCAGGGTGTCGAGTTGCCTCCGTCGAGGTCCAGCACTGGCACCGATTTCCCGACCGACTGGGCGCGAAGCGAACCCGCCCGGATGACCCGAGTCGCGCTCATCGACACGATGGTGCGGCCGGTCATGAATGGGCTGGCCCAGCCGACAAAGCGCGGCCAGGACCGCCTGAGTGAGCTGACCGGACCGGCTGTGTTTGCCGCCAACCACCACAGCCACCTCGATACTCCCCTGCTGCTGAGCGCCTTGCCGACACCGTGGCGTCACAACGTGGTGATCGGCGCAGCCGCCGACTACTTCTTCGGCACCCGCATCACGGGCGCCCTCAGCGCGCTGGTGATCGGCGCCATTCCGATCGATCGGAGCAAGGTCAGCCGAGCCTCGACCGACCTCGCCCGTGACCTCATCGACGAAGGCTGGTCGCTGGTGGTGTTCCCCGAGGGCGGACGAAGCCCCGACGGTTGGGGTCAGCCCTTCCGTGGAGGCGCTGCGTTCATTGCGCAACGTTCGAACGTTCCGGTCGTTCCGGTGCACATCGAGGGAACCGGGCGAATCCTGGGCAAGGGCAATTCTGTCCCCCGTCCGAGCCGTACGACGATCACCTTCGGCGAGCCGTTGCTCTGTGGCGAGGACGAAGATGTTCGGGCGTTCAACACCCGAATCGAAGCCAGGGTCGCTGAGCTCGCCGATGAGTCCATGACGGACTGGTGGCAGGCAAAGAAGCGCTCGCACGATGGCGAGACTCCAGATCTGACCGGCCCGCAAACCGTGTCATGGCGCCGGGTATGGGAACTCGATGCCGACCGTCCGCGTCTCGGGCGAAACAGCCGAAAGACCTGGCCCCGCTAGGAGCAGGCCGCTAGAGGCAGGCGGCAAACGCTGCGGCTTCGGACGGGTCGAGGCCAAGGCCGAACTGGTCGG
>CALDGN010000123.1 GCA_937942965.1 uncultured Acidimicrobiales bacterium
AGGCTCCGGGTGACCGACTCGAGCTCAGCCATAGCACCGAGGTCACCGCAATCGCTCCGCTCGCCGACGGCACGATCGCGACCGCTGCGGTCGACGGCATCGTCCGGATCTGGCCTGCGACGGGCGGCACGCCGATCGCCACGATCGACTCCCTCGGCGCTCCGATCACGGCGATGATCGCGCTGCTCGACGGCCGCCTGGCCATCGCCAGCGTCGACGGGACCCTCCAGGTCGTGCCGGCGATTGATGGGGCTCAGGCCTCGTACACCGTCGCCGCCCACGAAGGCGCCATTCGTTCGCTCCTTGAGTTCGACGACCAGCGAGTCGGTGGCACGATCGCCACGGGAAGCGACGACACCACCGTCCGCCTGTTCTCGCTTGAGACCGGCGAACAATGGCAACAGCTCGATGGCCACGGCGACCTCGTCAGCGCCCTCGCCCAACTTCCCGACGGACGCCTTGTGTCGACCAGCGCCGACGGCACCGGGCGCGTCTGGAACCTCGAACTGTTGACCAACGGTGGCATCGTGCGCCCGCCGCACGAACGCAACCTGACGCATCTGACCGCATGGCGCAACGACCAGTTCATCAGCGGCGGCAGTGACGGCCTCGTCATGTTGGCCAGCACGACCGAAACCACCTCGCCCGAGCAGATCACACGCCACGGAGCGCCGGTCGTCGGACTGACGGTCATGCCGAACGGCGACATCGTGTCGCTCGACGCAGCCAGCATCCTTCGCCTCAGCCAGATCGGCCCCGACGCAGCCGAACCGTTCGAGTTCCAGCTCGCCCCGGGCGCAACCGCACTCGACGACCGAGGCGAACTCGGCGTCGTGACCGGCCACGCCGACGGGACCGTCCGCTTCTCTGACTTCACTGCGGAAACTGCTTCGATCCCCGCGCATGGCAGTGGCGTCAACGACGTGCTCGGCTTGAGCAGCGGACTCGTCGCATCAGCGAGCGAGGACAACACGGTCCGCATTATCGACCCAGACAACCCCGACATCATTCCCGTCTTCGATCTGCACACGGGCCCGGTCCAAACGCTCGCTGAGCTCCCCGACGGACGCATCGCGTCGGCTGGCCTCGACGCCATCTACATCTGGTCCGTCGAAGACATGGGCCAGGAGCACATCCGCCTGACCGGCCATCAGGCCAGCAAACTCAGCCTGCTGGGCTTGCCCGATGGCCGCCTCGTTTCCACCGCAGTTGATGGTCGTGTGCGGGTCTGGGACCTCCAAGATCCCGAAGCTGAGCCGATCACCCTCGTCGACATCCCGGGCATCGTGAACCCCGTCTTGGCCCAAGCGGACAACGGTCTCTACATCGCAGGCGCTGCCCGCGGGTACGTCATCTTCACCATCGAGTAGCCAACGCCTAGGGTCGCCTCATGAGCGTGACCTCGCCCGCAACAGGTTCAGCAGGCGGCCAGGTCGACTCTGCTCGCGGCTGGGTCGTCACCGCCGGGGCCGCGCTCTCGATGTTCACCGTCTTCGGAGTCGGCTACAGCTTCGGGGCCTTCTTTGATTCGATCACCGAAGAGTTCGGAAGCGGCAGTGGTGCGACCGCAGTTGTCTTTGGCATCACCATCTGCCTGAGCTTTCTGCTCAGCCCGTTTACCGGTGCACTCAGCGATCGGATCGGGCCTCGCCCGGTGGTCTGGATGGGTGCTGCGTCGCTCGCCGCAGGCCTCCTCCTGATCACCGTTGTGCCCAACATTTGGCTCGCCTACGCCTGCTACGGCATCGGGGTCGGCGTCGCCATCGCATGTGGCTACGTACCCATGGTCGCCATCGTCGGCGGCTGGTTCGAACGCCAACGAGCGCTCGCACTTGGTGTCGCCGTCGCCGGCATCGGACTTGGCACGCTTGTCGCGTCACCGCTCGCCGCAGCGCTGATCGATGCCACAAGCTGGCGCACCGCATTTGTGACCTTCGCGATCGCCGGCGCCACGCTGATGCTCATCTCATCGTTCATCGTGGCACCAGGTCCCGCGAGCGAACCCGCTCCCGCCCGCCGCCCACTCGCTGAGCTCTGGGCGCTCGCCGACTTCCGCATCTTGTACCTGTCCATGGTCAGCACCTCGTTCGGGCTGTTCGTGCCATTCGTGTTCATCGCCCCCTATGCCGAAGACCAGGGAAACTCACCGTTTGCATCGGCGCTGCTCGTTGGGATCATCGGCGGCGCCAGCATCGTCGGACGGCTTGCCATCGGTGGCATCGCGAGTCGCATCGGACCCGCCCGGCTCTTCCGAGGCTCCTTCCTCGTGATGGCTGCGAGCCAGCTCGTCTGGCTCGTCGGCGGGAGCTCCTATGCGCTGTTGGTGCTGTTCGTCATCATCTTCGGCGCGTCGTACGGCGGCTTCATTGCGCTGAGTCCCGCGGTCGCCGCCGACCGGTTCGGACTCAAGGGACTCGGCGGTGTGATCGGCACCTGGTACACCGCTGCGGCCTTTGGCGCCCTGTTCGGCCCGTTCATCGCCGGCTCACTACTCGACGCGATCGACTACTGGGCCGCCATCGTTTTCGGCGCCGCGGCCGCCCTCGTCGGTTGGGTCGTGCTCCGCGGACTCGACCGCGAGCCAGCCGAAACGTCGCTCTCAACGTGACCTGAAACTGGCCGGCAGCTGCCGAGATTCTGCCAGGTGGCGTAAATCACGCGCCCATGCCGCGGACACCGCAGTCGCGGCTTCTAAGGTCGCACCTCCGATGACGTCGACCACTTCGTTGCCGCCAGAACGCACACCACCCGAGCGCCGAGCCCCGGCGGCAAAGCAGCAAAGCGTGGTCTTGCGCGCCTGGCAGCAGCAGGCGCTGCGAGCCTTCGTTCGCAACGATGCATCGTCGTTCTTGACCGTTGCCTGCCCGGGCGCAGGCAAGACCTCGTTCGCCCTCGTCGCCGCCCGTCAGTGGTGTGCAGGCCAGCGCAAACCACTCGTGGTCGTCGTGCCGACCCAGCACCTCAAGCTCCAGTGGGCCGAGTCTGCATTGCGGTTCGGCTTTCACTTCGACCCCAACTGGACGGCGAGCGACGGCCCGCCTGCCTCGGACATGCACGGTGTCGTCGTCACCTATGCCCAGGCTGCCTCGTCAGCTCGACCACTCGCGAACTATTGCCGAGACGGGCTCGTCATCCTCGACGAGATCCACCACGCCGCCAGCGAGCGCTCGTGGGGCAACGCGGTCGAAGACGCATTCAGTGCGGCCGCCTGCCGGCTCCTGCTGAGCGGCACGCCGTTCCGCACCGACGACAGCCCGATCCCCTTCGTCAAGTACTCGTGGGGCGACTACGGCGAAGCCGAAGCCGACTACGAATACGGCTACGGCGAAGCGCTCGTCGACGGTGGCGTAGTCCGCCCCGTCTATTTCCCTCGTTTCGACGGCCACATGGAGTGGATGAACTCCGAAGGTGACCGCGTCGAAGCATCGTTCGGCGACGACCTCGTGTCGAGCGAATGGAGTGCACGCCTGCGCACGGCGCTGTCGGCAGATGGCAACTGGCTGCGCACCGTCATCGATCACGCGCACAACAAGCTGCGAGACATCCGAGAGACGCACCCGCAAGCGGGTGGCCTGATTATCGCCACCGACCACGAACATGCTCGTGCGATCGTGGATCTGCTCAAGATGCGCCACCGGATCGACGCTCGCATTGCGCTCAGCGACGACCCCAAGGCCAGCAAGGTCATCGCCGACTTCGCCAAGAGCAACGATGAATGGGTGGTCGCGGTGCGCATGATCAGCGAGGGCGTCGACATTCCTCGGCTGCGCGTCGCCGTGTTTGCGACGACGACGACCACGGCGATGTTCTTCCGCCAGGCAGTCGGCCGTATTGCTCGCTGGACGGCCGGCGTGCCGAACCAAAAGGCGTACATGTACCTGCCCGACGACATGCGGCTGCGCAACCACGCCGCCATGATCGCTGAGCAACGGCGCCACAGCATCGAGCTTCGCCGCACCCGCGCCGAAGACCACGCCGGGTTCGATGAGATCGCTCAAGAACGGGGCGACGACGAGCAGATGTCATTGTTCGAGGCGCTCTCGTCGACCGCGACCGACGCAGTGGTCCCCGACGACGGCATCGATCACTCCGAGAAGATGGTCAGTCTGGCCGAGGATCTCGAGGGCTTCCCCGTCGACCTGCCGCCTCCTCCCCCGCTGCCGGGTCGCGAGCCGGTGATGGCTGACGACGACCCGTGGGCGACCTCGGGCAGCGACCTTGACGACGATGCGCAGGTCAAGTCCCGGGCCGAACTCAAGAACGACCTGCGGGACAAAAACTCAGATCGTGTCCGCGAGATCGTCGCCCGCACTGGCATGGGCTATCCCGAGGTCAACATGCGGTTGAACCGTGACTCTGGTGTCGATCGCATCAACGAGGCCACGATCTCGAAGCTCACCAAGCGCCTCCAAGCGGCCGATCGCTGGATCGACTCGCTCCGCGGCAAATAGCTCGCGATACTGCGGCGGTGTATTCGCCGCGCCTGACCAAGCTGCTCGGAGCGTTCCTGGCCGGAGTGCTCCTGTTGGCAAGCTGCGGCGAAGCTGAGCCTGAGCTGCCACCTGGCATAAGCGTTGCTGATGGGTTGGCGCTCTCGGTTGTCACCGAGGGCTTCGATCGCCCGACACAGCTCACTCGCACACCGAATGGCGACCTGCTGGTCGCCGAGCTCGCCGGCGCCGAGAACGACGCGTCGGGGCGCTTGCTCCTCGTTGACGGCGATGACCTGGGCACCCGCACGGTGTTACAGACCGACCTCGACAAGCCGACCGGCGTCGCCATGACCGGCGATCAGGTCTGGATCATGGAACGCGAGCGGCTCGCCGTCACCACGCTCGACGTCGACGCGCCGCTCGAAACCGTCGCCGGCGACCTGCCGAACAACGGCCGGTCCCAGGGCACCTTGACGGTGACGCCAGACGAGCAACTGCTGTTCAACACCTCGGGCCGTCGACGTGGACCGGAACGCACCGCCGGATCCGGGATCCTCTGGAGCGTCGACCCGACCCGTTGGCAAGACGAGCCCGCGACCCAGATCGCCGAGGGCTTCAAGCACGCCTACGCCCACACGTTCACGAGTGACGGTCAGCTTTGGAGCGTCGAGATGACCGACGGCAACTTCGACGGCGAACGAGCAAGCGACGAGCTGCTCGCCATCGAGCCCGGCGACGACGCTGGCTGGCCGTACTGCGTCGATGACAACCGGCCCGTCATCGAGTTCGGCGGTTCCGTCGAGCGGTGTGCCACGGTGCCGGAATCGCATGCGCTGTTTGCGCCGGGTGCCACGCCGACCGATGTTGTCGTCGCGCCGTGGGATCCGGGCACGTTCCTGGTTGCGCTCTGGATCTCCGGGACCGTGGTGGCTGTCCCTGTCGACCCGGCTGCGCCCGGCGCTCCTCCACACACCGGCGAGGTCGTGATCGACGGCATCGAGAGCCCTCAGGCGCTCCTGGTCGACGGCGACCGCGTACTCGTGGTCGATCATGAGACCGGCACGATCTTCGCCCTCAGCGAGTCCTGACCCGAAAGTTGCGGCTCGCAGAGAAGCCCGACTTTGGTCAGCATCTACTGTTGAGGCGATGCGCGTCTCAACCTCGATCACCAGCGATGACCTGACGGGCTTAGCCGCCCGAGCAGCCGAACTCGAGGCCCGGGGCTTCGACGAGCTGCAGACGCAAGAGGGACGCCACGACCCGTTCATCCCGTTGGCGGTTGCCGCCTCGGCGACCGAACGTGTCGGCCTTGCCACCAACGTCGCCATCTCGTTTCCGCGCAGTCCGATGATGGCTGCCGTGGCGGCGTGGGACCTGCAGGCGCTTTCCAACGGCCGGTTCGCGCTCGGGCTCGGCTCCCAAATCCGGCCGCACAACGAACGCCGCTACAGCA
>CALDGN010000124.1 GCA_937942965.1 uncultured Acidimicrobiales bacterium
GTCTTCGTCGGTCGGGCAGCGAGCCATTGCTTCCCGACCGCCCTTGGTGACGAGCCGCTCGACGCTGGTCAGGATGACGCCAGGGTCGACGACGAAGAGCTCGTCGGGCCACGCAATGACTGCCTCGACGTTGCCCTTGCCGGTGTTGCAGTCGCGATGAGCGAGACGCTCGGGTACAGGGCGAGCCTTCTTCTTGGCCTTCTTACGGGTCGTACGAGCGTCGATGCTCGGACCGCGTGGGTCGTTGACGGACATGTCGGGGTCCACGGGCTCGTCGCACAGCCAGCATCGCCATCCGTCTGCTTCGCCGATCTCGTCAAGGGTGCTCACCTTGCGACGCTACAGCAGCCGACCCGGGGCCGGTCCCGTGCGTCGGATTGGCTACTGGGCGAGGCGTCGCTCGAAGTGGACGAGTACGAAGCCGGCACCAGCGAGCAGAGCAGAGATGATGAGGAGCTGTTGATGCGATGCGCCGGTGTCGGGCAGCGCCGGCTGTGCCGGGCAGGGGTTTACGACGTTGCCGCAGCTCAACCAGACGGCCACGATCTCGGCATCGGCGAGGAACTCGGTCGTCTCGCGGAATGCTTCGTCAGAGTCGGGATAGACGCCAGCCGTGGCGCCGCTTCCGGTGCGGAAGCTGATTCCGTCCGGTTGGTTCTCGAAGCGGGCGAATTCGCGCCCTTCGTTCTCGAGGTTGAAGCTGAGGGTGACATCGCCATACGCGGCGACGCCTTCGGTGATCGTCGATCCGACACCGATGCCGGCAGTAGTCGCCGGGCCGGCCTCTCGGACGAGGAACAGCGTGAGCTGCTCATCCGCATCGAGCGCGGCGGTGCCCGTGACGGCGGCGGCAATGAACACGACCTCGCCGTTGGTGCTCACTTCGTAGCCCTGTACGTCGACCAAGACGTCGGTCGCTGGCCCGAAGCTGTAGTCCGGGCCGAGCTGGGCCTGCAGTTGGGCGAGCGTGGAACCAACGACGGCTGAGCCGACGCCTTCGGAGCTGATGGTCGCGTCTGATGCCTGGGCGTCGGCGGTCGGGCCGCCTAAGAGAACCGCGGCGGCGAACACGAGCGTTGCCAGGCTTGCCAGGAGGGCGCTTCCGCGGGGACGTTTGCGGGCGGTCGAGAATGAGGAACGAGGCATAGCTACTCCAGTCGTTCTTCTGAGCGTGAGGGATCGGCCTACGTGTGTCCGTGCGTTAGTGCATACAACGGGCGTGCCATTCGTCACGATGGCAGTCGCTGGTGCACAGTTCGCCTTGCTCGATTCATGACGTCGTGTCACGGCGTGACCGAGGAACGAGCCAAACGACGGCGGCTAGGTTTCGGCTTGGTCACCTTGTGTCATCTCGTGTTGGAGGAGCCCTAATGAACACCGACGAGACAGCGCAGTACGACGCCGTCATCATCGGCGCTGGAGTGCTCGGCTGTGCGATTGCCCTTGAGCTGTCTCGCCGAGGCACCCGCACGCTCAACATCGACAAGGCCGCGGCTGCGGGTTCGGGTTCGACGAGCAACTCGTGCGCCATCATCCGGTTCACGTACTCGACCGAGGTCGGCGTTGCGTTCTCTTGGGAGGGCGGTCAGTACTGGAAGGACTGGGCCAACTACATCGGCACCGACGATGAGCTGGGCCTCATCGACTTCCACCAGGTCGGCCAGCTCAACCTGTTCACCGACGACGCCGAGCGCCTCGCTCGGGTCCATGAGTTGTGGGATCAGGTCGGGATTCCCTATGAGTACCTCGACGCTGCACAAATGGCCGAGCGGTTCCCGTACATGGACTTCGGCCGGTACGGACCACCGACTCGCCCCGAGGATCCCGCGTTCTGGAAAGAGGCCGAGGGACCTGTTCGCGGCGGACTGTGGAGCCCCGACGCGGGCTACGTTTCCGATCCGCAGCTGTCGTGCCACAACCTGCAGCGTGGAGCAGAGGCTGAGGGCGGTGAGTTCCGTTTCAACACGCAGGTGACCGGAATTCGGACGGCCGATGGTCGCGTGGCTGGTGTCGATCTGAACGACGGCACGACGGTCGACGCACCCATCGTGATCAACGTCGCCGGTCCCCACAGCTTTCTGATCAACCAGATGGCGGGCGTCTACGATGAGATGAACATCAAGACCGCCGCACTTCGCCACGAGGTGCACCATGTACCTGCGCCAAGTGGTGTCGACTTCATGCAGGCCGGTTCGGTCGGCGCCGACGACGACATCGGCTTCTACTACCGGCCCGAGGTCGGCAACAACGTGCTGCTCGGCAGCGTCGACGCGGACTGCGATCCGAGCGAGTACGTCGACCCCGATGACTACGACCAGACGATCGATCGCGAGCAATGGCACACCCAGGTGCTGCGGGCGACTCGGCGCATGCCCGACATGGGCATGCCGCACGAAGCCAGGGGAGTCGTCGACCTCTACGACGTCAGCGACGACTGGCTCCCGATCTACGATCGCACCGCACTGGACGGCTTCTATGTGGCGATCGGTACCAGCGGTAACCAGTACAAGAACGCCGGCGCCGTTGGCCAGGCTATGGCTGACCTCATCGCGGCGGTCGAGGGCGGCCACGATCACGACGCCGAACCGCTGCAGGTCACGGGCCGCTACACGGGGCTCACGATCGACCTCGGCGCCTACAGCCGCAACCGCGAGGTCAACGCAGACTCGTCAATGTCGGTCCACGGCTAGCAGGTCCCGCTCGTTCAGCCGGCTTGTGAGAAGGAAATGTGCGCCGCCGGCACCGAGGTGCCACGATGAACCATGGACTACGGAACCGTCATCGCTGCGTACTTCGACCCGGCCGCTGCTGAACTTCCGACACCAGCGCCCGTCAGTGCTGGCGCGCCAGCGCGACAACTCCGAGACGCCTTCGAGCCCCTATCCATGCATGCGGTCTGGTCGCCGTTGGTGCACGAACGACTCGGCGCACGGGGCCTTGACTTCTTTGGCACCTATGTCGGCGGTCGAGGCTGCGTACTCGGTGACCCAAATGGCGCCGTGGTCGCATCTGCCTTTGCGGCGTTCGAGCCGAGCATGATTGCCGGTGTCTGGGACCAAGCGCGATCCCACGTCGGCGTCGTTGACCTTCGCGAGGCAACGTTCTCATCGACGGCCGAAAGCCTGCGGTCCGTGTTGGGCGACGATCCAGCGGTCGCGTCCGTTGCCGATCAACTGAGCGACATTGTTGCTGGGCTCGACCCAACCGGCCGGCCGCTCTTCAGCGGCGTGCAGGCCTTGGAAGCCGCAGAGGACCCTCATGAGCGGCTGTGGCGGTCCTGCCTGGCGTTACGCGAGCACCGAGGCGATGCGCACGTTGCCGTCTATATCAGCGATGGCTTTGACCCGGTACAGATGAACATCCTCACCGAACTCTGGTTGGACTACCCGTTCGGCGAGTACAGCTCGAGTCGCGCCTGGCCCGAAGATCGAACCGAAGCTGCACTTGCTTCGCTCGAAGCCCGCGGCCTCACCGACTCCGACCGCCGAATCACCGACGCTGGGCGTCGCCGACGCAGTGAACTCGAAGACCGAACTGACGCGATGGAAGACGGAGTCGTCGCCGGAGTCGGTGCGGACTTCGAAGCGATCTGCGCCCAGCTCGAAGCGTGGAGCGCGCAGTGCATCGAGGCGCGTACGTTCCCGCCCGACCCTCGCAAACGAGCTGCGGGCTGATCGCCCTTCGGGACGGAAGACCCGGCGTACAGTGATCGCCGTGTTCGACCCGCAGCGCCCTCGCACGAATCGCGTGTCGAAACGGCTGCTGGGTTGGACGCTGCTGCTCGCTCTGCTCGGGCTCGTTGCATCGTGCGGAGGCGACGACCGCGAGCCGATCCGGGTCCAAGCCTCGACCGTTGACGGTCAGGTCGTGATCGTCGATGACCTCGCTGACCGCGACACGATGCTGTGGTTCTGGGCGCCCTGGTGACCGCACTGTAAGGACCTTGCCCCTGCGGTCGCAGAGGCTCAACAGCTCTACGACGGCGACGTCCGTTTCATCGGCGTGGCCGGCCAGGCCGATCCTGCCGAGATGCGCGTCTTCGTAGACACCTATGGCTTGCGTGGGTTCGAACACATCGCCGATCCCGGTTCGGGAATCTGGCGTGCGTTCCAGATCACGGCCCAGCCGTCGTTCGTCTTCATCGATGACGATGGCGAGATCCGTCGCCACATCGGTTCGCTCAGCCTCGAAGAGCTGAGCGCCGAGCTGGACCTACTCGACGCATGAACTTTCGGATGGTGCGCACTATCTAGGCTGCGGCCGTGGGAAACGTCATCACGAAGAAGCGCGGCACACGGGCAATGGCGCGAGCGCTGCTCGCTGCGGCAATCGCTGCATTGGTGCTCAGCGGATGTACCGCGACATCGACAACCGTCGAGGCAGTCGATTCGGCCACAACCCAGGCGGCATCAGACGTTGCGCCTGCTCCGACGACAGAACCAACCGCCGAACCGGTCGCAGCTTCGTGCCCCTACTTCCCGGAAGAACGCCTGCCTGAGCTGGCGGCAGGCATTGACTCGGTGTTGCCGTCGGCGACGTTGGACGAGGCGGCATCGTCGGACCCCTGCGTCAAGCGCTTCTCGACGGCCGATTCGTGGGTCGAGCTTCGCTTTCAAGCCGCCGACGAGAACGTGGTTCTCTTCGGTGACGAGAGCTTGATGACGAACGGCGTCGACACGACCCGAGCCGAGACAAGCGACGGGGTCCTGGTCGACGTCGTCGCCTGGTCGAGTTCGCCCGCAGCCATCAGCACGTGGGATGCCTCACTCACCGGCGCATTCGTGCTCGCAGGGCCGCCGTCCTGACGATCCTGTCCGCCTGAGGCCGCGCACGAACGCGACTGCACGGGCCCGCTCGTCCATCATGGTGCGATGAACGATACGTGGCAGGGCGATGCCGTCTCTTTGGTCGAAGCGTTTCGGAGCGGTGAGCGCAGTCCTGTTGAGGAACTCGATGCGACCTACGCGGCCATCGATGCCTCGGAGCTCAATGCCGTCTGCTTCACCGATCGAGATGCCGCTCGCAAGGCTGCGGAGCAGGCCGACGTATCGCTGCCTTTCGGCGGGGTGCCTATCGGTGTCAAAGAGCTGGTGCCCGTCGCGGGTTGGCCCGACACCCACGGCTCGGTCGCGTTGGCGGACTGCATCGCCGATCACTCTGCAACGATGGTCGAGCGTCTCGAAGCAGCTGGTGTGGTGCTCGCCGCACAGACGACATCGTCAGAGTTCGGAGGCGTCAACCAGACGTTCACCAAGCTCCATGGCGCGACCCGAAACCCTTGGGAGCTGTC
>CALDGN010000125.1 GCA_937942965.1 uncultured Acidimicrobiales bacterium
CTCATCGGCTTCGTGACGTTCGCCTGGATGAACTCGGCAGCTTCCTCTTCGGCCGAGCCACCGATCTCGCCGATCATCATGATCGCCTTGGTCTCGGGGTCAGCTTCGAAGGCCGCGAGGCAGTCGATGAAGCTCGTGCCAGGGACAGGATCGCCACCGATACCGACACAGGTGGTCACACCGATGTCCTTCTGCTGGAGCTCGTAGAGCGCCTGGTAGGTGAGCGTGCCCGAGCGGCTCACGATGCCGACCGGACCGCCAGGCTTGGCGATGTGACCGGCGGTGATGCCGATGTTGCACTTTCCTGGGCTGATGATGCCGGGGCAGTTCGGGCCGAGGAGTTGCACGTTCGGGAAGTCCCGCTTGAGCTTGTTATAGAACCACGCTTCGTCGTGCGCGGGCACGCCTTCGGTGATGGCCACGATGAACTCGATGCCACCCTCGGCGGCTTCCATGACGGCGTCCTTGACGCCCGGGGCGGGGATGAAGATGCAGCTGGCGGTTGCGCCGGTTGCTTCGACGGCTTCAGCGACCGATGCGTAGATGGGTACGCCATCGACGTCGGTGCCGGCCTTCTTGGGGTGGGTACCGGCGACGACCTGCGTGCCGTACTCCTTGTTCAGGCCGCCGTAGTAGCTGCCCTGGCGACCGGTGAGGCCCTGGTAGATGACCTTGGTGTTTTCGTCTACGAAGATTGCCATTGTTCTTGCTCCCTCAGCCTGCAGCCAGCTCGGAGGCCCTGCGGGCCGCGTCGAGCATCGTGGTTTCCATCATCAACATGTCATTGAGTTCGGGCGCCAGGATGGCCCGACCTTCTTCGGCGTTCGTGCCGTCCAGGCGAATGACGATCGGTGCATCGATCTTGACCCGCTTCATGGCTTCGAGGATGCCGTTGGCGACTTCTTCGCCTCGGGTGATGCCACCGAAGATGTTGATGAAGATGGCCTTGACGTTCGGGTCGTCGTTGATGACCTCGAGTGCACCCGACATGACGTCGGCGTTGGCGCCGCCACCGATGTCGAGGAAGTTGGCGGGCGAGCCGCCGACCTGATTGATCACGTCGAGCGTGCTCATGGCGAGACCGGCGCCGTTGGCGATCACGCCGACGCTGCCGTCGAGACCGACGTACTGGAGGCCCTTGGCGTGGGCGGCTTCTTCGCGCTCATCGCGAGTCTGGGTCTCGTCGTACTGCTGGTAGTCGGGGTGACGGAACTCGCTGTTGCCGTCGAGGGTGACCTTGGAGTCGAGCACGTGCACCTTGCCCTCGGGCGTGAGGATCAGCGGGTTGATCTCGCAGAGGTCGGCGTCGCCTTCGGTGTAGGCGGTGTAGAGCTGCTTGGCGATCTCGATGGCGCCTTCGCGGGCCTGCGGGTTCAGGTTGGCTTCGTCAACCCACTGGGCGGCGAGCTCGTCGGTGAGACCGTCGACGGGGTCGACCCAGATCTTCGAGATCTTCTCGGGTGTCGAGGCGGCGACTTCTTCGATGTCCATGCCGCCTTCGGCGCTGAGCATGCCGAGGTGCTTCTTCGCGCTGCGATCGAGCGTGAAGGACATGTAGTACTCCTCGGCGATGTCCGAGGCCTTTTCGATCCACAGTCGCTTGACAATGTGGCCCTTGATGTCGAGGCCGAGGATGTTGGTTGCGTGTTCGCGGGCCTCTTCTTCGTTGGCCGCGAGCTTGACGCCGCCGGCCTTGCCGCGGCCACCGGTGTGGACCTGTGCCTTCACAACAACCGGGTAGCCAACGCGGTTGGCCACGGCAACCGCAGTGTCGACGTCTTGGCAGGCTTCGCCCGCAGACACCGGAATGCCATAGGAGGCAAAGAACTGCTTGCCTTGATATTCGAGAAGATCCACCTGATTGCCTCCAGGGCACTTGTTGGGGTGATGATGTGAAGGGGATGACGCTACCGACGCGCCAAAGGGTCGCCCATGTTGGCCCGGTCCCCAATCGTGGACCGAACACGGCGATACTAGGGCCTCTTGTCGCTGAGGTTCGAAACGGCGACGACCCTCTTCTGAAAGGCCGCTATGCCCGTTGGTTCGACCAAGGCACCACCTCGACAAATCGTGTTCCTCTTTGCGGCGACGATCCTCGGCTTTGTCGCCATGTACTTCCTGTTCACCCGCACCGCCGACCTCGCTCAGTCGGGCGATGTCCAGATCAGCATCGGCGACGAGGTCTTCGCCCCCGGCAACATCGAGCGCCTGAGCGAGGACATCGAGCGAGAACAAACCCCGCTTCTCCTGTCTGATGTCTCCGGCGGCGATCGGGATATCTGGCTCCAACACACTGGAGACGAGCCAGGAACCGGTTGGTTCGCCTTCAACGTCCGGCCGATCGATGCCTCCCGGGACTGCTTCACCAACTGGGAGCGAGATGAGCAGACATTCTCCTACAACTGTGACGACCGGGTCTTTCCCGCCGACGGCGAGGGCTTGTTCCAATACCCGGTGAACATCAGCCCCACGGGCGACATCACGATTGACATCAACGCTGCTGATCGAGAAACCGACGCCGAAACTGAGGCATCCGAGGATTCCGAACAGGACGAAGGCTGACCATGCTCGTCGCACAGCTCACCGACACCCATGTCATCGCTGATCCTTCGATCCACGAGCTGTACATCGACAACAACGAGCGTCTGGTTGCGGCGATCGCCGCCCTCAACGCCGAACAGCCAACACCCGAGCTCGTTCTCCTGACCGGTGACCTCACCAACACCGGTGCCGCCGACGAATACGACGTGCTGGCCGAGTTGATGGGCGAACTGTCGAT
>CALDGN010000126.1 GCA_937942965.1 uncultured Acidimicrobiales bacterium
GTTGATTGCTCTCGTGTTCTGCGGCCCGCCGCCTTGCACGATCGCGATCTCTCGGGTGTCGATCGCTTCGCCGCTCGGAGCGACCAACGCCAGCAGCCAGGCGCCGAGCACCACCCCGATGGCGATGCCGGCCGACTTCCACTGCCGCTGGGTTGCTGCACTCAATGCAACACCAACGATGGGGACGAGCGCGACGATCGTGAGCGTCGTGAAGAGCCGAGCGGTCGGGCCGAGCGGCCCGTCAGCTTGGGTCATCGCCAACGTCGCCAGCGGGACGCCGCCGAACGGCCAGTTCCACCGCAGCAATGCGACCAGTACGAACAGTGCGGGGAACGCGATCCGTCGCCCTCGGTCGGGCGGTACAAGCATGGCGCCAACGCCATACATCGCTGAGTACATGAGCCCTTGGATCAGATACCCAGGCGGCGTGAGGTCCCACATCCACAGCGTCGCCGGGAACAGCCACCACAGACCGACGGTGAAGCCACGGATGAACCGAATGCGTCGAGGCTGGCCAGCGAGCAGTCGCTCGAAGATGGCGAGCCCCACGAACGCGCACGGCCACCACCCCCAGGGCGGCATGGAAAAGGCGATGAGACCGCCAGCCAGGATCGAGAGAAACCCGGCGGGCCGGCGACCGATCTGGTCGGCGCCGACGATGCGGGCAAGCGTGGGCTTGCTCAGCTTGGACGCTCCCCAAACTCGGGTCGTTCGGTGCGGGTGCGCTTGAGTTCCCAGAAGCCCGGGATGGTCGTGCACGCGATCATGCCGTCCCACAGCTGCAGCGACTCGTCGGTCGGCGGCACGCGGGTGATGACCGGACCGAAGATACCGACGCGGTTGCCGGCCGTGTCATCCATCGCGATGATCGGCGTACCGACATCGTCGCCGGTCAGATCCAGGCCGGCCTGCATGCGGGATTCGATCTCCGCGTCGAGTGCTTCGTCGTCGAACGCGGCTGCATAGCTGCGATCGAAGCCGGCGGCTTCGAGCTCGTCGGCGACATCGAAGTCACGGTTCTTGTCGTGATGAATGAGGCTTGCGGTGTGCCAGTACCAGCGCTGGACGGCACCGTCGCCTTCGGCGGCGCGGATGGCTTCCATCACGCGGAGCAGCTTGTGCGTGAACGCAACGGGGCCGTAGTAATCAGAGTCCTCGGCCGGCTTGTTCTTGACCAGCAGGCTGATTGGTTGCCACACGACGTTGACGTCGCGGTTCGGCTGTACTTCGTCGACCACCCAACGGGCGGTCACCCAGCACCACGGTCAAATCGGGTCGACCCAGAATTCGATATCCATCGCGCCGAGACTACTCATCGCAGCCGCCCCTAGCTCGGTCGGCCTGGCTCGGGGTCGACCAGACTCCAGAGGTCAGGGTTGCCAGACGGTCGAGGCTTCGAGCCGAGGAAGCGGAGCGACGGTGGTGATCCGGTTGTAGCCGTCGATGCGGGCGTTCAGATCCGCGACCCGGTCGGCCTGGTCGGCGCCGGTCGCTCGCTGCATTGCCGGGATCCCCTGTCGGATCGACCGGGCAAGCTCGTCGCGCAACATCTGGTGGCGTTCCTGCTTGGCGAACCGCTCACCCCACCATCCGGCCGGCCGGTGAACGTCCAGGTCCGCGATGGGTTTGCCAGCACCGGGCAGGTTGTCGAAATATCCGTTCTCGCGCGCCTCTGCGATTTTGCGTTCAACGATCGCATCAACAGCCCGCACGGTTCAGGTCAGATCTGTTCAGATCTCGCAAGCTCCGCCGGTGCCGTCGTCGAACTCGACGACGAGCTTCTTGCGGAAGCCGCCCTTGGTGTCAACGCGCATGGACTTGGCCATGCCGACGAGCGAGGGCGTGATCAGGATCTTGAAGTCCTCGTGGTTCAACCGGCGATAGGGAGCGAGGTTCTTGTTCTTCGTGTTGGTGTCGACCGACACCTCGGCAACCTTGCCTCAACCAACCGCTTTGATGAAGTCGATGGCCATGATGCCGCCGCGCTTGTCGAGCAACTCGGCTGCTTCGTTGGTCATATCGATCTGCATGGTGTGAGCCTCCGACATTGAGTCTGGTCAACCAGGAACCCTCTTGACCGTAGCGGTCTTCCCACTAGGCCTGGATTTCTTGGAGGGCCGAACGTCCCTCGTCAGTGAGTGTGAGCTGTTGCGGGCTGCCGTGGCGTTCGAGCAGGCCAGTCGCTTCGAGGTGCAGCTTGACCGTTGTGGTGAACCACTTGACGGAGGCATCGGCCCACAACTCGGGATCGGTGCGGTCTTCGACGGCGTGGAAGAGGTCGTCCATGAACCGCATGCCGGGCTCGTCGTGCACTGCGGCGAGGATCGCATCGCGTACGGGTTCGTACATGGCGACAGCAATCGTCGAGTCTTCGCGACCCGTGTTCGGATTGTGCATCATGATGCGGTCGTCGCCGTGCGCCATCAGTCCTCCTCCAGGACATGCAGGATCGCCGACACCGCTGCGGTGCGGCCTTGATCGATGTTCGCAGGAATCCCGATGCCGCGGTAGCTCATACCGGCGAGGAACACGCCGCTCGGGTTCAGTTCGCCCTCGGCTCGGGCGAGGCGGTCGAGGTGTCCCGCCAGGTACTGCGGGAACGCACCGGGCCAGCGAGAAATGCGATGGGCCACAGGATCTGCCGTGATCCCGAGTGCGACCGTGACGTCGCGGCGGACAAGTTCGAGCAGTGCGTCGTCGTCGAGGTTCGGCGTGTCCTGATCCAGGGCGTGCCCAACTGAGAGCCGCAGCAGTTCGACGGCGTCGTCGCCGGATCCGGCCAGGTGCGGCCACTTCTGGGTCGCATACGAACAGGCCGTGATCGTCAAGCTCGGGTCGGAGCGAGGCACCACGAAGCCGCTGAGCTCACTCGGCTGTTCGATCGTGCCAACGGGGAACGCAAGCGTCACGAGGGTGACCGACACCATCGGGATCGCCGACAGGGTCAATGCCGCGTGGGCCCAGTCGTCGACGAGCACCGAAGCGACCGGTGCCGGAACGGCCAGCACCACAGCCGACGCGGCGATGGCATCGCCGTCGGCCAACGACACTCGCAGGCTGGCGTCAGGCAGCTCATCGATGGACTCGACGGTCGCGCCGGTTTCGATCACGTCACCGAGCGTGGCTTCGAGCGCATCGACGAGGGTCGTCATACCGCCCTCGAACGAATGGAAGACCGGCGCATCGCTGCGACGGCCCGCGGCTTGTTTCTGGAATGCGCCGACCAAGCTCGGGCCCGCTTGGGCCGCGGCCAGGATCTGCGGCGACGACGCGACGAGGTCGAGCTCGTCGGTGTCGCCGGCGTTGATCGCTCCGATCAGCGGATCGACCAGCGCCTCGTGCACGCGGTCGCCCAAGCGGCGGCGAACGAGTGAGCCAATCGTGTCCCGGTCGCGCACGGGATCTGGTTCGGTCCGGGCGAGGTCCGCGTCGATCGCCTCGGCGGCTTCGGGACCGAGTAGCGCTTCGGCCGCGTCGCGGTCGAGCGGGATGCCGAGCACATTCGGCTCGGGCAAGCGCATGAGACCGTTCGACGTCCAGACCTGCGCCTTGCGCGACGTGGGGGCGATGAGCTGGTCCTCGAGGCCGAGCTCGCGGGCGAGTTCGATGCCGTGTGGCACGCGGGCCAGGAATGCGTCGGCAGCCTCGTCGACATTGCGGCCAAGAAACTTGGTCGTGCGGATCTTGCCACCGACGCGATCGTCTGCCTCGAGGAGACGCACGGGCATGCCGTCTCGCTGCAGCTGCCATGCAGCCGCGAGCCCGGCGATCCCGCCGCCGACGACGACAACCGGCGCGTCGGGAATGGTCACGGGGTGCCGGCCAGGTGCCCTTCGGCGTGTACGAGATCGACGACCTGCTTCAGGATGTCGGGGTTGATCTCTGGCAGAACGCCGTGGCCGAGGTTGAAGATGTGTCCGGGGTGGCCGCCGTTGCTGGCGAGCACCTCGCGGACTGCGGCTTGCACGGACGGCCACTCAGCCAAACAGATGACGGGGTCGAGGTTGCCCTGCAGGACGGCGTCGGGGCCGAGGCGTTCGCGAGCAACCGCGAGCGGCACCAGCCAGTCGACACCGACAACATCGGCGCCTGCGTCGCGGAACCGCGTCAGCAGCTCGCCGGTGTTGATCCCGAAGTGGATCCGAGGCACGCCGAGCGACGCGACCGCTTCGAAGATCTTGGCGCTGGCGGGCATCACAAAGCGCTCGTACATGGACGGGCTCAGACAGCCGGCCCAGCTATCGAAGAGCTGGATTGCCGAGGCGCCATGTTCGACCTGGGCACTGAGCGTTGCGATTGCCTGATCGGCGAGGCGATCCAAGATGGCCTCGAAGAGATCCGGGGCATCGAGCATCATGGACTTCGTCTTGGCCTTGTTCTTCGACGGCCCACCTTCGATCAGGTAGCTGGCGACCGTGAACGGTGCGCCAGCGAAACCGATGAGCGGCACGTCGAGTTCGCCGACCAAGTTGCGGACGGTTTCGAGCACGTACGGGATGTCTTGTTCCGGCTCGAGCGGACGCAGCCGAGGAAGGTCGTCGCTGCTCGTGATCGGCTTCTCGGCGACCGGGCCGACGCCGGGCTTGATGTCGATGCCGAACCCGATCGCATGCACCGCGGTGACAATGTCGCTGAACAGGATTGCGGCGTCGACGCCGTATCGACGGACCGGCTGGAGCGTGATCTCGGTGGCCCGCTCGGGGTCGGCGATCGCCTGGTTGATCGAGCCTTCGCCGCGCACGGCCTTGTACTCAGGAAGCGAGCGACCGGCCTGGCGCATGAACCAAACCGGCGTGTGCGAGGGACGCTCACCTCGACATGCGGTAAGGAAAGCGGAGTCCGTCAGATCAGCCCGTGCAGCCACGCCTAGACCGTATCGAGCCATCAGGTCGATTGATTGAGCTCAACCGCTCGCGGATTGGCCTCAGAGGGTGGCGGAGAGTTCGAGGGCTTCGGCCAAGCCGTCGTTGTCGACATCGGCGACGACGTGGCGAGCGACGTCCTTGAGCTCCTGAACAGCATTGCCCATCGCGACGCCGTGGCCGGCGGCCTTGACCGCGTCGAGATCGTTGGGACCGTCGCCGACCATCATCGCCCGGTCGGCGGTGGTGCCGAGCTGCTCGGCGATCTGGCCGATCGCCGTGCCTTTGTTGATGCCGGCGGTCGTGCACGAGATGAACGCCGTGCCGGGCATCACGGGCGAGGTCGCGGCGACCACGTCGACGCCGACACCGGCCATCTCGCTCTGGACCCACTTCGTGACCTCGAGCGGAACGACAAACTGGACCCGCACCACGTCGCCTTTGAGCGAATCGAACGAACGCGGCGTGTGTTCCAGGCCGAGCATGGCGGCGTGTTCGACGGCGGCGTCGGCATCGGTATCCGCGATGTAGTCGTCGGCGCTGTAGATCTCGAGCACCCAGCCGCTTCGCTCGGCGACTTCCAACGCCTGTCCGAGTGCTCCGGTCGGCAACAGCTGGCTGCGGATCTCGCCCGTGCCGGTGTGCACCAGCGACGAACCGTTGTGGAAGATATGCCAGCCATTGGGATCGAGGCGCCGCGCATAATCCATCGTCACGCCGAACGCGCCACGCGCGGTCGAGAGCGCCAGGTGCTGGCCCCGGGCAATCGCGGCCTCGGCCGCAGCCCACACCACGTCGGTCGGTACGTGCGACGAGCCAACCAAGGTCCCGTCAACATCGATGCAGATCAGTGGAAGCACACGGTGACCCTAGCCAGCGGGCCCCGAGCCCTTGCCACCGTTTGCGTGCTGCATGCCGCCGCCACTCGACACAAACAAGGGTGTCATTCGCCACGGCGCCATTTCTCGCCGTCGCCCCTACGATTTAGTACCCCAATTTTCGGGCGAGACCACGCACGACTCACCCGTGCTTCGCCTGGGAGCAATGCATGACGCAGAGCGAACATCCAGATTTCAGCGCCGAGCAGGAGTACATCTCGCGCGCCTACGGACACCTCGATCGATCTCGTGAGTCAGCTCGCACCGTGACGGACAATGTCGAATCGCGGCGGGGCGGCACGCATCAGGCTCGCTACGAACGCGACGTCATCGCGGCCAACGTCCAGGACCGTCTCGATGACCTCGACATCGGCGACCAATCGCTCATCTTCGGGCGCATCGACCGCACCGAAGGCGACGCCTATCACATCGGTCGCGTCGCCGTCTGGGACGAAGAACGCAACCCACTCGTCGTCGACTGGCGGGCACCCATCGCCGAGCCGTTCTACCGGGCGACCGGACGCCAAACGATGGGGCTCACCCGTCGTCGCCACTTCATCACCCGATTCCGCGAACTCCTCGGCATCGAAGACGAACTCTTCACTGGCGAACTCGACGAGAACGACCACCGCGACGAGTCGTCGATCAAGGGCGAGCGCACCTTGGTCAACGCACTCGAGACCGCTCGCTCCGGTCGACTCGGTGACATCGTCGGCACGATCCAGGGCGAGCAAGACGAGATCATTCGCGCACCGCTGTCGGGTGCCGTCATCGTCCAGGGCGG
>CALDGN010000127.1 GCA_937942965.1 uncultured Acidimicrobiales bacterium
GGGCTGCGGAGCTGGCGTCGAGGTCGGCGCCGGGGTGGGAGTTGCCGTCGGTTCTGGCGTCGGGGTTGCCGTGGGTTCTGGCGTGGCGGTCGGCGCTGGAGTCGCCGTCGGCTCCGGTGCTGGTGTCGCCGTCGGCTCGGGCGTGGCGGTCGGTTCGGGATGGCTGTGGCCACCGGGCTCGCAATACGCCGCTTCTTGGGCGAAGCCGAGCGGCCGGTCGGTCGGGCACAACTCGGCGAACAAGGTCGACGCGGCGACGCTCGACGGTCCCACGTACTGCGGTCGGAACCGCAACGCTGGCCCATCGATCGGGTTCTCGTTGTCCGGTCCACCGTTCGTCAGGTACCCCATGCCGCATCCGGTGTCTTCGTCGGGCAGCGAGAAGTTCACGCAGTTGTCGAGCCAGAGCTGGTTGACCTCAGGCTTCCACGCGCCCCACCAGTCCGCGTGCAGCGAAGCGCCGGGCGTTGTTGCCAACTGCAGGGTGTCGGGGCTGATGTCCGAAGACAGATACCAGTCCGCCGTGTTCTCGCCGAGCTCCACCCGGTAGTTGATGAAGTACTCGAGGTTCGGAAGCGTCGTCCAACCGGCGGGACACAGGCTGTAGTACCAGCCGCCCTGCTGCGGAATCGAGTAGTTGGCCGGGTCGCTCGCGTCCTGCCCGTTCCAACACTGCGGGAACTTGACGTTCATCTCGAGCACGACGTGCGGATTGTCCGTCACCCCGTACTCGTCGAAGAAGCGGTTCCCGTCACACGTTGGGATCGTGTTCGATTGGGGATCCTCGGCCGCCGACCACTGGTCGGAGCACTTGTACGAGAACTTGCCCTCGGCGCCGCCGGCCCCGTCGCTGACCGTGTTGATGTCGACGCTCGGAATGATCGCGGCACCTGGGGGATAGACCTGCGAGGCGCCGTTCGCGAGACCCTCGCCCTTGTAGTAGACGACGATGCGTTCGGGGATCCGAACGTTGCCGGAGCCATCGAACATCGCCGGGGCCCAGTAGCCGGTGCGGTTCAGTTCCTGGCCGTTGCACGTGCTCGATCCTGAGTTGAGCAGCGTGTCGTAGGTCGAGTGTGCGTTTACGTCGGTATTGCCCCAGAACATGTGCAGGTGGGCGGCGCCGGGCTTCCCGGGATGCACGACCGGATCGTCGTAGGCGAAGTGGGAGAACTCGCACGAGATCCGGAACTGGCCTCCCTCGGGGGTCGGGAACGATTGCTCGGGGTTGCCGCCGGGCAGGTTGAGATAGTCGCTTCGAGGGCCGAGGTGATTCTCGATGATGATCTGATCCATCGGCGTGTCACGCCACGGACTGGTGTCGTGGTTGGTGTTGCGAACCGAGCTCGACTGGATCATCTGGAGGTTCTCGGCGTACCCGAGCTCCCCGTGGCCGTGTTCCATGTCGGTGGGGCCAGGCCCAGGGTCCGGCTCTTGGGCCACGACGGGCGTGGTGATGGCCGAGAGGCTGGCCAGAACGAGAGCGATCGTCGTCGCCAGGGCGACGGCAATCACAGAACGGGGTGAGGTCATGAGGACTCCTTGGTTCGGCCCGTGCCGAAACGTTGAGTCCATGAGGCCAGACCAGCGAGCCGCCGTCACCGGGTCGCGCGACCCGGTCTCCCGACTGGCTTGGTCGCCGTGCCTCAGGTAGTCCTGGCTCAGCTACTCATGTCAGTACGTGTCACGATGCCCTGCTCCACCACGAAGTTCGCCAGCTGCACCCGCCGATCGGCGGCAACGTCAGCGAGCGAGCCCTGCAAGCCGGGCACGCCAGCGCGTGTCAGCTTGGTGCACAGATTGTCGAGCTTGCGGGTGAGCTTCGTGGCGGTCCACCCCAGCTGCTGGGCAAGCTCTCGATTCGTCGGAAGATCGGTTGGCGAGATCGGCCCGTCGAGTCGCGCTTCAGCCAGTGCCACAAGTAGTGCGAACTGTTCCTTATTAAAGATGAGCGTGCCCGTCGTCAACGTCGGGTCGACGAGTGGAAGTCCCGATGAGTGCTGCGTTGATTCCGCAGTGGCAACCGTTTCTCCGATCGCGTCGTTCTGCACATGAAGCCGGTAGTTCGCCCGGCCAGCCGTGAACGACAAGCTGGCGCTGCGGAAGGGAAGTGGCACCGACGCGCCGGCCACGATGCTGGTGTAGCTCGCTGTCGCCAGGTCCGTCATCACGATGGCGACGGAACGGCCCTCGTTGCTCAGCCACCATTGCCCGTCCTGCACGTAGAAGCGTCCGAGCACCCGGTGCAGCAGGCGATTTGCCGTGTCGATCTCGATGTCGCCCGCACGGCCGAACGTGCACGATTCCCCCGGGGCGACCAGACACCGCTCCGATTCGAACGCAATGATGAGGGGCGGAAGTTCCTTGTGCTGAGATCCCGATGACACGACAGACCCTGCCCCCAGGCATTGATGATCGGTATGAGCTCGGCCCCTTGCTCGGGACCGGCGCCTCGGGTGCAGTGTACGAAGCCGTTGATCGCCGGTCGGGGTCGAACGTCGCCCTCAAGATCTTGCACCAGCCACTCTCGAGCAGCCAGGCCCAGCGTCGATTCGAACGCGAGGTCGCGGCCCACGAGCGTCTCGCCGGAGTGCCGGGCATCGTCAGTGTGCACGACCATGGCGTCGCCGACGGACGCGGTTGGATCGCGATGGATCGCCACGATGTCACGCTTGCGGAACGGCTGGCTTCGACCGGACCGCTGTCGTCGGGCGAAGTGATCGCGATCCTGGGTGACTGCTGCGATGCGCTCGCAGCGCTGCATGAGGCGGACATGCTTCATCGCGACATCAAGCCA
This sequence comes from uncultured Acidimicrobiales bacterium, assembly GCA_937942965.1. GTDB lineage: Bacteria > Actinomycetota > Acidimicrobiia > Acidimicrobiales > UBA10347 > UBA10347. The sequence goes on from CALDGN010000127.1 coordinate 2,798, forward strand.
TCGAACGTGTTCCTTGCTCGCGATGGACGTGCGGTGCTGGCCGATCTCGGCGTGGTGCAGTTCACCGGCGAAGCGACCTTGACCGGCATGACCCCGCTCTCGTTGCAATGGGCGGCGCCAGAAACCATCGAGAC
>CALDGN010000128.1 GCA_937942965.1 uncultured Acidimicrobiales bacterium
GTCCGAGGACCGCCGCCCCTGATGGCGTTCAAATCAGCCGGCGGGCTTGATCAGGCGTGACGCCGAATCAAGGTTCCGTCGACTGAGGTGATCATTCGCTCGGCCAGCTGGCGTCGATAGCAGCAGCGGCGTCAGCGACGGTCTTGTCGCCGTTGACCATTGCGGTGCCTTCGGTCCAGAAGGTGCCTGCGCCGACGTCAGCCGGCATCAGGTCCGAGCCGTCGAAGCGGAGAACTTCAGCTTCGGCGAGGATGGTCTGGAACGACTGCTCGAGTGGCTCCCAGAGGCTGCGGTCAACGTTGAGGTTGGCCGTGTTGAAGCCGGAGAGGAAGCCTTCGCCACCGTTAGCAGCCTTCTGGGCTGCCTGGCGTGCGTTCGCGAACTCGGCCGAACCGAGGTATTCCATGACGGCCCAGGTGGCGGCGTTGTCATTGAATGCACCTGCGAGCGTGCCTGCACCGAGGACCGGGCGACCGGTGGAACCCTCAGGGAAGTAGAACACGTCGATGGCGCCTTCGCTGCCGTCAGCAGCTGGCGTGCCTTCTGGGAAGAAGGCGGAGAAGAACGATGCCTGGCGGTGCATCATGCAGTCGCCGTTGACGAGGGGCTCGCCGTTGGCCTGGAAGGCCGTCGAAGCGATGGTGCCACCGTCGGCGTAGACCATGCCTGGCGTGTTCCACACGTCGAGGACGGTCTGCATCACGCCGCTGACTTCGTCGCTCGAGAAGAGCAGGTCACCAGCAACCCAAGCGTCGTACTGCTCAGGGCTGTAGGTGCGAAGCATCATGTCTTCGACCCAGTCGGTGAATGCCCAACCGGTTGCCTGGCCGGACTCGATGCCGACACAGAACGGGGTGTTGCCATCGGCGATCATCTGATCGGCGAGTGCGAACAGCTCGTCGAGAGTGTTCGGGATGGCGTAGCCGTTGGCTTCGAAGCGAGCTGGCTGGTACCAGACGAGGGACTTGAGGTCGGACTTGTTCGGGACACCGAACTGGGTGCCGTCAACGAGACCGAAGCCCATTGCTGCGTCGTTCCAGTTGGAGCCGACCGAAGCGAGGACGTCTTCGGGCAGTGGCAGAACGAACTCGGAGCGAGCGAAGTCGGCGAGCTTGCCTGGCTGCGGGAAGATCGAGATGTCTGGCGGGTTGCCAGCTTCGATCTGGACGTTGATCTCAGCTTCCCAGTCAGCGGAACCGACGTAGAAGATGGTCATGTCGTTGGCGTCAGCGAACTCGTTGAGCGCAGCTTGGAGTGCGCCTGCTTCGTTCGGTGAACGCTCGGGGCCCGTCACGCGCACGGCAGTGCCGGCGAGCGGGTTCGAAGGACCGGAGTCGCTTGCGGCTTCGGCAGCAGCCTTGGCCTCTTCGGCTTCGGCAGCAGCAGCTGCAGCAGCGTCTTCAGCTTCGGCCTTGGCGGCTTCGGCAGCAGCCTTTGCCTCTTCGGCTTCGGCAATTGCGGCAGTTGCTTCGTCAGCAGCGGCCTTGGCCTCTTCGGCTTCGGCACGTGCGGCCTCAGCTTCAGCGAGTGCGTCGTCAACGGCCGAGGTATCGACCGATGCCGTTGAGCCGTCGCTACCACCACACGCTGCAGCGAGCAGCGAAAGTGCCAGGACAGCCGCGAGCAGCTTGGAAAGCTTCTTCACAGGGTTCCCCTCCAGGGTGAAGTTACAAATATGTTGAGCCGACGTTATCGAATGAACGAGCGGTACGCAAACGTTTGCAGCGCGACGTTTCGGGGTCTACCTTCGCGCCCGATGCGCCCTCAACCTCGGCCTCGGCTGGTCGACCTCGCGGACCGGCTCAATGTCGCTCCATCGACCGTCAGTCGTGCGCTCGCTGGCTCCAAGTCGGTTTCGGCCGCAACCCGAAAACGCGTCATCGAAGTCGCTCGGGATATGGGTTACTCGGTAAATCCCGTGGCGTCGGGGCTCAAACGGGGACAGACCTCGAGCATTGGTCTGATCGCCGTGATGTCGTACTGGTACTCGGGCGCGGTCACCTCGGGCGCTGACCGGGTTGCCGCAGCCCACGACTACGACTTCGTCGTAATGAATGCCGTCGGCGGCATCGACCGCGAGGTGTTGATCCAGCGAGCCCGCCGGCTGGGTCAACGAGTTGATGGAGCGCTCGCAATCGACATTCGCGAAGGCGAACTCCTCGAGGATCTCATCGACGCGCTCGGCGTTCCCGTCGTCACGATTGGTTGCCAGAGCCCGTCGGTCTCCGCGGTCCTCGTCGACAACGAAGAGATCGCTCGCCAGGCCGCGGCGCATCTGCATTCGCTCGGCCATCAGCGGGCGGCTGCGTTGTGGCCGCAGAACCCGAGCCCGCTCGCCTATGACAATGCTCTCGTCCGCACCGATGCGTTCACGACAGCGTTCGGGGCCGCTGGCACGCGGCGACAAATGATCCCCGCGGGAGCGAGCGGTACGAGACGTGCTGCGATCCTCGAAGCGGCGACCGATGTGTCTGCGATCTTCTGTGCGACCGATGCGCTTGCCATCGAGACGATCGCGACATTGCGCGACGCTGGCCGGCCCGTGCCTGACGACGTGTCCGTGATCGGCGTCGACGATCATCCACTCGCCGAAGCCGTTGGTCTGACGACCGTCGCCCAAGAGCCCGAGGCAATGGGTGAGCTGGCAACGGCCATGGTCATTGCCGCCGCCCAAGGGCAAGGCGCGCCGCGCGAGATCGTTGAGCACAGCGTGCACTTGGTCGCTCGTCGAACCTCAGGCCCGTATGGCGGTGGCGGTCTCAGCGCCGTCGCTGGCGCCTAGAGCTGGCTCCGTTCGGCCGCAGCTCAGTCCCGGATGGCCAGGCCGGTGTCTTGGTCGAAGAAGTGTGCGTTGTTGATGTCGACGGCGACCTGAATCTGATCGCCGACCCGGACTCGGGTGCGAGGATCAAAGCGGGCGGCAACGATTGACGTGTTGCCGTCGCCCGTTGGAGCAGCCAATGCCTCGTCGGCGTCGAGGTCGAGCGCGTCTTCGGAGACCACAGGCTTGGCATCGACGTTGAAGTACGCAATGACTTCGTAGCCCAGTGCCTCGGTGTTGGCGACTTCGGCGCTGATCGTCTGCATGCCGTCGTTGACGAGCGATGCGTCTTCGAAATCCTTGGGGCGCAGGCCAACGACGACGGTGCGGTTGAAGTAGTTGCGCAACGCGGGGCGACGGCTCAGCAGCTCGGAGGTGACCCGCATGCGGTTGCTGCCGATGTTCAGGCTGAGCTCTTCGCCGACCGAGTCGGGGGAGAGGGTGGCTTCCATGAGGTTCATCGACGGCGAGCCGATGAATGCGGCGACGAACAGGTTCTCGGGCTCATCGAACAGGGTCTGCGGCGGGGCGACCTGTTGGAGCACGCCACGGTTGATGACCGCCACGCGGTCGGCCATGGTCATTGCTTCGACCTGGTCGTGGGTGACGTACAAGGTCGTGACGCCGAGGTCACGCTGGAGCGATGCGATCTCTGCACGCATCGCAACGCGCAGCTTCGCGTCGAGGTTCGACAGCGGTTCGTCCATGAGGAACGCCTTGGGCTGGCGAACAATTGCTCGGCCCATCGCAACACGCTGACGCTGACCACCGGAGAGCTGACCTGGCTTGCGGTCGAGCTGATCGTTCAGATCGAGAATGCTCGCAGCCTTGTCGACGCGCTCTTTGATTTCGGCCTTTGGCACCTTGGCGAGCTTGAGGGCGAAGCCAATGTTGTCCGCAACCGTCATGTGCGGGTACAGCGCGTAGTTCTGGAACACCATCGCAATATCGCGATCTTTCGGCTCGACGTCGTTGACGACGCGGTCATCGATCGACAAGGTGCCGGACGAGATCTCTTCGAGGCCCGCAACCATGCGTAGCGCAGTGGACTTGCCACAACCAGACGGCCCGACCAGGACCAAGAACTCACCGTCGGCAACATGTAGCGACAAGTCGTACGTTGCCTGGAACCCATTCGGGTAGACCTTGTTGATGTTCTCGAGCTTGACCTCAGCCATTGCGTCCCCTCTTCGTCTTGAGCCGAAAGTAGTCGTGATTCCTGCCCTCGTCCAGCGCTGTCCCGACTGATGTAAGCGTTTTCAGGGGTTGAG
>CALDGN010000129.1 GCA_937942965.1 uncultured Acidimicrobiales bacterium
AGTAGCAGTGACCTCACCGTCACCGACCGCGCAGTGCTCGAAGCCATCATCGAAACCGGGCCATCAACAGTCCCAGAGGTCAGTCGCCTCCTCTCCCTCAAACGCCAACAGGTCGAGCGGGCTGTCACCACACTCACACAAGCCAACCTCATCGAGCGTTCCGACAACCCAGCACACAAGCGAGCTCGGCTCTGCGCAGCGACCACAGCGGGTACGCAGATGTTCAACACGCTGCACCAAACCGAGCTTGATGCAGTCCTCGAAATGTGCGATGACCTCAACCCGAACGAGATCGACGCAGCTGCCCGAGTCCTCGCCGCCATCGATGAACGATTCAGGGCTGCTGTTCGAGAATTGGACGAGGAGAAGAGCGCATGATCCTCATCGCCACTGTTGCCTTGCTTGTCGCAGTTCTAACCCCTGTCGTCGCCGTCATGGCACGAGTCCACACCCCAACCAAGGGCGCGCCAATCAACAGGGGTAACCGCAGCGAAACAGCCTTGGTCATCGTGGACATGCAAACGGACTTTGTTGACCGCAACGGCTACGAACGTGACCAAGTCCGCTCAGTCATCGACGGAATCAACACAATGGCAGCGACCGCCAAACAAGAACACAAGCACGTAGTAGCGCTTCGTCAAGTACACCAAGGCCTCATCGCCAACTTCGTGATCAAGGCGATCGGTAAAGGGCTCGGAGCCCAATCCTCGACCGGCCTCGGCCTCCACGCCGACCTGAACATCGAACCCGACGCCGTCTTCGCCAAGGCCAGAACCGACGGATTCTCCAACCCCGAGTTCGAAGAATGGCTCACTCGACACAACGTCGGAACCCTAGAGATCGCAGGACTCGACGGATGCTACTGCGTCAACACCACCAGCATCGGAGCGCTCAACCGAGGCTTCGACGTCGAACTCCACGAACAACTCATCCTCACCACGAACCAACACAAATGGAACAAACTCCGCAAAGCCATAAACCAACGCGCAGCATCGAGCAACACCATCACGTAGAAGTGAACCGGCCTGACATGCGTGAAACGAGCCCGTCGACAGCCACCCATATCAACGTTGCCGAAGCGCCCGATAGCCAAGCGATAGCCGGCGTGAGCGGAGGTCTTGGTTCCGCCGGGGATGGCCGGAGGCACGCATAACGTCGCCCGGAATCACGACCTCGTCGAGCCTGACACCGCCACAGAACGGCCCCAGTGCAGCGCCACATAGTCCCGGGCCAACTGCCAGTGATCAGGTCGGTACCGTTCGGTCGATGGACGTTCTTGCTGACTGGGGACTGGCAAACACCCAAGTAGAACAAGTCACCGGAGGTGCGACCAACGAGACCTGGCGAGTGACAGACGGCAACGCGGTGGCGTTCTTACGCAAGTACCGAACAACCGACCTCGTGGCAGTCCAACGAGAGCACCACATCATCGAAGTTGTTGCAGACCGTGGAGTGCTCACCCCACGACCACTGCAGAGCACCGACGGCCACACAGTCATCGAATCCGGCGACGGTCTCTTTGCGCTGTTCGAGGCTGCAAAGGGCCAACAACTCGAACCGCGGAGCTTGACGCCTGCGCACGCGTCCCACGCAGGACAGTTCCTCGCCGACCTCCACCAAACAACCGCACCGCTGCCCACCGACGGGCTGAGATCGTGGAACCTCAACTGGGAAACGGCCGACTGGGCGAACCGCGTGCGCGCAACCGCCCAACACATCCCGCACGACTCCGGCAGAAGCGTTGACCGCTGGGCCTACCAACGGTCGATCGAACAGGCGGCGTGGCTGGACGACGCCGGCTGCGTGCACAGCTACACCCCGGAGTTCGACCGCCAAGTGATCCACGGCGACTTCCAGCACGCAAACCTCTTCTTCGACGGAGACAGCGTCTCTGCGGTCATCGACTGGGACACCGCAGCAGCAATGTGCCGAGGCTTTGAGAGCGTCCGGGCGTGTTCGTTCATGTTCCAACTCGAGCCTGCACGGACGAGCGCGTTCGTAGCTGCCTACCGAAGCAAACAACAACTTTCACCTGCAGAGCTTTCCGACGGAGCGAAGGCTTGGGGTTGCTTTGCCGACCATCACGTCTGGGCGATCGAGGAGCGATACCTCAACGGCAACGCGGCAGCGGAGCGATTCATCCCAGAACGACCGTTCTCGCCGTTCCGGCAAGCATGGGACGCCCTCGACATTTTCTAGACCCGTATCAGGCGGACCCACCCCAGCTCAGAGCAAGTCAGACCACCCCATAACCCCGCCCGTATTTCCGACCCCGAGCCCGGCCCATCCACTCGGGAACGGCCCGATTGCGGCGCCACGGAATATCGGACGCCACCGCCGTACATCTCGCCGGTTGCGGCTGTTCCCAGCCTGAGCGGCGACCGGCTGATCGCGTCGGACACGTATCCGTCCGCGGACGGATTCTGCGGACCGAGCGTGGCCATGCAACTGCATACCGTGACGAGACGCGCCCGCGGACGCATCTCACGCACGCTACGTGGCCACACGCCTGCGGTCACCACGCAACGTGACGGACCGCGAGACTCGCACGGCAACCAACCGCCAACCTCGTGCGTGCACTCGTGCGCCTGCCGGCGACGTACAACGACACCACGTCGTTTGCAATGCACTCGGTACCAGCACCACAGAATCACCCAATCGAGCAATCAACCGGTGCCCGAGAACGGCCCAAGTGTGACGGCACGGAATGCCCATCGCCAGGAACCGGTGCCGCTCGAGCACGACGAAGTCGCTGTGGGCTCGAGACACAACCCGAGCAGATCACGTCGCGGCGAACCTGACGAAACTAGATATCCAGCGCGCTGATCAGAGGCTTCTGTGGGTTCGGCTTGGACATGATCGGCGAGCCCTACAACTGAGTTGAATCAGCCCTCTTGTTCTTCAGCGAGTTCGAGCCAGCGTTCCTCGACCTCGGCCAGCTCGGATTCGACGACCGCCAACGCCTCGCCGGCTGCGGCGATCGCTTCGTGGTCGGTGCCAGCAGCGACGAGGTCGTCGGTGAGACGGTCTCGCTTCTTCGTGAGGCGGGCGATGTCCTTGTCGGCCTGGCGCATCAGATGACTGACGGTGCTCGACGACCGGCCGCCGGCCATCTTCGAGCCGGACTTCTTCGAACCGCCTTTGGCTGGAGCCCCGACGGCCTGGCCGCCCGACTCCGTCTTCGCCGCGTTCTTCGACTTCTGCTTCGACTTCTTGGCGGACGGGGCCGATGCAGCGGCCTGGCTCCGACGATGCTCGTCCCATGCGTTGAAACCGCCGGGCCACCGGGTGGCGGAACCGGTTCCGTCGAGGATCAGCGCATCGGCGACGACGCGCTCGAGGAATGCCCGGTCGTGGCTGACCACGACGACCGCGCCAGGCCAGTCTTCAAGGAAGTCCTCGAGCGAACGAAGCGTTTCGAGGTCGAGGTCGTTCGTCGGCTCATCGAGGAGCAACACGTTCGGCTTCGAGGCCAGGACGGTCAGCAGTTCGAGCCGCCGTCGCTCGCCGCCCGACAGGGTCTCGATCTGAGCCCACTGGGCGTCCTTGTCGAACCAAAACGACTCGAGCAGCCGGGCATCGGTCCAGTCCGGCTTGCGATCAGGACCCGCGATCACCTCTCGCACCCTGGCGGTCGGATCGAGTCCAGCGCCGAGCTGGCGGTAGTAGCCGAGCTGCACCGTGCTCCCCCACTGGACCGAGCCACCGACCGGCTCGGTTCGCTTGGCCATCAGGTCGAGGAGCGTCGTCTTTCCCGCACCGTTGGGGCCGACGATCCCGAGCCGTTCTCGCGGGTCGAGCAAGAGATCGACACCATCGAGGATCCTCGCACCGTTCGGAGCCACGGCGTCGACGCCGTGCAGTTCGATCACGACGTCGCCGAGACGATGTGTCGGGAACTCGAGGTGGAGATCGGCGGGACGAGCGGGACCCTCCGACTTCTCGGCGATCAGGGCCTTGGCCGCTTCGACTCGATACTTGGGTTTCGACGTGCGTGCCTTTGCGCCCCGTCGGAGCCACTCGAGTTCGCTCCTGGCGAGGTTTCGACGGATCGCATCGGCGTCCGCGGCCGCCTCGGCCCGACCGGCCTTCGCTTCGAGGTAGCTGTCGTAGTTCCCGTCGTGGACGTGCGAGCTTCCTCGATCGAGCTCGAGCATGCGCGTGGTCACGCGGTCGAGCACGTGCCGATCGTGCGTGACCAAGAGCAGCCCGCCCCGGTACGCAGCGAGGTACTCCTCGAGCCATGCGATGCCGTCGAGATCGAGGTGGTTGGTCGGTTCGTCGAGGATCAGCAGGTCGCTCGGCATCACCAGGGCCCGAGCCAACGCAACGCGCTTCTTCTCGCCACCAGACAACGCCGTGGTCGGCCGGTCGAACTTGTCGCCCATGCCCAGGCGGGTCAAGACGGCTTCGGCTTCCCACGTCACCCCATCGGCACCGGCGCCGTCGCCCGAGCCGCCATCGGCTCCGGCGTCGCCGAAGCGCACCGCTTCGAGCACTGTGCCGACCGGAAGATCGTCTTGCTGGTCGAGCATGGACAGACGGACGCCGCTCCCCCGCGTGACCGTCCCACCCTCCGGATCGGTGCGCCCAGCGATCACCCGGAGCAGCGTCGACTTGCCCGTGCCGTTGATGCCGACGATGCCCATCCGGTCGCCGGTCGAAATCGTGACTGAGACGTCCTCGAACAACGCTCGGTCGGGGCGGAACATCTGGACCGAATCGACGTCGACGAGGATCACAGGGCAGGAGCGTACGGCCGGCGGGGGCACACTGGCCCCGTGAGCGGATTCCCGACCTCGGCCCCGACCTTCGCGCCAGCGCCGGCGCCCCGATCGCGTGGATGAACCGATCTCGGTCCCCGAGCTCGTCGCCAACCCGCCCGGGCGCGGCATTCGCTTCGCCGGGCGATTCGTGTCCGGTGTCCGCTCGGTGTCCAATCAGATCGAGCCGTACACGAGCTGGTGGAACGAGCAGAACCAGATCGCCGTTCGCAGCGATGGCCCGCTGTGGGTCGCGATCGGCGACTCGACCGCACTCGGGATCGGGGCGTCCGAGCCAGCGAACAGTTACGTCGGCATCGCCGCAGCGGAGCTTGGCCTTCGTGTCGTGAACCTCGCGATGTCTGGAGCTCGGGTTCGCGATGGGCTCGACCGTCAGCTTCCGATCCTCGATGACCTGATGGACAAGGGCATCGAGGTCGCCTGCGTGACGATGTGCCTCGGCTCGAACGACGTGTTCTGGCGGTCGAGCTCGAAGACCGACACGGATCTGCGGGCCGACCTCACCGAGGCGATCGATCGCCTCCCGGCCGGGTCGGCCGTCACGCCGGCGGCCGGCGCGTCCGAACGAGCCAAGCTGGCCAATCGAGCCATCCGGAGTGCGGCGGCTCGCCGGGGCTTTCCGGTGATGGAGGTCTGGGGCCGTGGTGACGAACCGCCGAGCGAACGGCTCGCGTCCGACCGATTCCATCCGAACGACCTCGGCTATGCGCGGATGGCCGAAGCGGTCGTCGAGACGCTGGTGGCAACACTCGGCTCGTAGAACCTCGTAGCGTCTTCGGCGATGTCCGGCATCTTGAGCGACCTCGATTTCGACGGCGGCACCGCCCGTCGTCGTCCCACCTATCCGAATGTGCCCGCCGACAAGGGTCTCGTCGTTCGCCACAGAACGAGCGGCTACGTCGGCCCGATCGTCAAGTTCGGAGCGCAGTGGGTGACGATGCGCGACCAGAACGGCCGCGAGCATCGCTTGCGGATCGAAAAGGGTGCGTTCTCGGTCGGCGGCAAGACCGTCAATCTCGTCGCTCCGAAGGTCGTCGTCGAGCCGGCGAGCTCCATCACGGCATCGGGTTCGATCGCGATCGAAGATGCCGACGCACGGGTCGCCCGACCGAGCCGAATCCTCGTC
>CALDGN010000130.1 GCA_937942965.1 uncultured Acidimicrobiales bacterium
GGGGTTGCATCCGGTGGCTCCCGATCTGGTTATCCAGTCCTGGGGGACATCATGAGAATGCGTTTCGGGAGCTTCATTGCTCCGTTCCATCCACCCGACCACAACCCGACGTTGTCGCTTGAGTGGAATCTTGAGCTCATCGAGCACATGGATCGGCTCGGCTTCGACGAGGCCTGGATCGGCGAACACCACTCCGCTGGTAGCGAGATCATCGCTTCGCCCGAGATCTTCATCGCGTCGGCTGCGGCTCGCACCCGCCACATCAAACTCGGCACGGGCGTCGTCTCGTTGCCCTACCACAACCCGTTGTGGGTGGCCGAGCGCATGGTGCTCCTCGACCACCTGACCCGTGGCCGCATCATGTTTGGCGTTGGCCCTGGAGCCCTGCCGACCGACGCCGCGATGCTCGGACTCGAGCCGCCCGAAATGCGTCCGCTGCTCGAGGAGTACATGGAGATCGTGATGCATCTCCTCACCAGCGAGAAGCCGATCAGTTACCAGTCGGATCGCCTGACGCTCAACGACGCTCGGCTGCATCTGCGTCCGTACTCCGACCCGCTGTTCGATGTCGCCATCGCCGCAGTCGCATCGCCGTCGGGTGCCAAGCTCGCCGGCAAGTACGGCGCCGGCGTGCTGTCGCTCGGCGCAACCGTCGCGATCGGTATGGACGTGCTCGCCCATCACTGGTCGATTCAAGAAGAGGTTGCAGCCACGTACGGCCAGGTCGCCGACCGCGCCAGCTGGCGTCTCGTTGGCCTGATGCATCTGGCCGAGACCGAAGAAGAAGCCCGCCGCGATGTCGAGTACGGCATGGAGCAGTGGTTCCGCTACTTCCAGAACGTTGCTGCGTTCCCACAGATGGCGGTCGACGGCGGCAATCTCGATGAGATGGTCGACTTCGTCAACGGCGGCCTCGGTGTCGTCGGCACGCCGGAGATGGCGGTCAAGCAGATCCAAGAGCTGCTCGATCAGTCGAACGGCGGCTTCGGCGCCTATCTGACGCTGGCGCACAACTGGGCGAATCCGCAGATGACCAAGAAGAGCTACGAGCTCTTCGCCCGTCACGTCATGCCGCATTTCCAAGGCCAGGTGCACTCGACGGTCGACGCGGCCGATCGCGCTCGCGAGTCACGGCCAGGTCTCGCCGAGAAGCAGCTCGCTGCGGTCGAGTTGGCGACCGAGGCCTACGAGCAAGAGAAGGGCACGATCAAGATCTGAGCGATCGGATCTAGGTGTGGGAACGGGATCGGTCGACCGCGGCGACGAGTTCGTCGACGGTCGGCCGCTCACCCGGTCCCTTGCCCCAGAAGCCCCACGCAAGCGTGCCGTCGGGGGCGATCACGATGTTGCCCCCGAGTTGCCTCGTGTCCTCAACCGGTTTGTCGAGTCCCGACGTGCCGTCCCTGCGCAGGATCTCGACGTATCTCCGGGCGGATTTCAGACCCCAGACATGAGCAACACTGCCGCGGCCGAACCCGTAGGCGCGGTACGCGCTGCGGTCCTCGTCCATCACCACCGGAAACGCCAGATCGTTCCGCTCGACATACGCCTGCAGCTGCGCAGGTTCGGTGAACGTCACCAGCACCACGGCGGCGTCGCCAAAGTCGTCGAGGCGCCCACCGACCGTGAGCGCGTGATCGGCACACGGCAGTCAATGAATGTGGCGATGGAAGATCATCACCACTGGGCGACCGCGCTGGTCGTCGAGGCGCCACCGATCACCGTGCGCGGTTTCGAGCTCCACCGGTGGCGCGGGCGCCCCGATCACCGGGCGCTGGGGACGAGAACTCACCCGGCAATTCTGGCGCATGGCAACCCAAACCCTTGGCTGACGGTGGTGCTGTCGATAGATGCAAGACTGCGGCATGCGCGTGACAGGTCTTTGCGGCGGAATCGGTGCTGGCAAGTCGACGGTGGCGAACCTGTTCGCCGAACACGGGGCCCACATCATCGACGTCGATCAACTCGGCCGGCTCGTCATCGAGCCACGCGGTCGTGCGTACCAGGGTGTCATCGATCTGTTCGGCGACGGCATCCTTCTTGCCGACGCGCCATCACCCGCCCCTATTGACCGGGCGGCTCTGGCATCGATCGTGTTCTCGGATCCAGCCGACCTGGCCCGCCTCGAGTCGGTCAGCCACCCGGCGATCAATGCCGAGCTCGACGAATGTCTCGACGCAGCGGAGCGCGACGGACACGGCTGGGTCGTGCTCGATATGGCGATTCTCGTCGAATCCACGCTCGGCCAGAACCTGGCGTCAGGCCGTGGCTACGACCGCGTCGTCGTTGTCGAGACTCCCGAGGCCGAGCGTGTCCGCCGCCTTGTCGAGACACGCGGGATGGATCCGGCCGACGCAGCTGCGCGGATTGCAAGCCAGACCGACGATGCGACCCGGCGTGCGGTCGCCGACGTGGTCCTCGCCAACGACGGTGACATGGATGCGCTCCGTGCCGCGGTGGCCGCTGTGGTTCCAGCATTGAGCTCGCCGGCAGAGCCGTAGGCTCCGGGCGTGCGTGAGCTACCCGAACTTGTCGATCTTCCGGCCGAGGGTCGGACCTTCACCGGCACCCGCATCGTGTCGCTCGCCGATGTCGCTCCTGACGGCCGCATGCGCTTCGATGCCATCGCTCGGTTCCTCGGCGATATCGGCAACGACGACACCGACGACGCTGGCTTCGCTGAACTCGGGCTGGCGTGGGTCGCACGTCGAGCGACGATGGTCGTGAACACGTTTCCCGTCGCTCGTGAAGTGCTGACCATGACGACGTGGTGTTCGGGAACCGGCAAGCGGTGGGCCGAACGCCGGACCTCGATCACCGGAAACAGCGGTGCGCATATCGAAGCCGCCGCGCTGTGGATTCATCTGGATCCAGAGACGGGTCGTCCGGCGCCGTGGGGCGACGCGTTCGCTGATGCGTACATGACTGCGGCGAGTGGGCGCGAAGTCGGCAGTCGGCTGGCCTTGCGCAAGTCACCGGACCCCGATGGCGAAACGAACGAGATGGCGTGGAGTTTCCGGCAAACGGACCTCGACGTCTTCGATCACGTCAACAACGCGGCCTACCTCGCCGTGCTCGAAGAGGCTCTGGGCGCCGGCGTGCCGCCGGCTCCGCTGCGCGTCGATGTCGAGTGGCATCGCCCAGTCGGCGCAAGCGTGCCGCTCACGGTGCGCGAACAGTTCGGGCCTACTGGAATGCAGATGTGGCTTCAGGATCACGACGACACCACCGTCGCCGTCATCGCGGGCGGCCCGGTCATCGCCGGCGAATAGTCCAACGATGCGAGGGTGGGGAACGGTCCCCACTGACAGAGGTGTCGCCGCTCTCTAGGTTGTGATCATGCGGTGGCCCTGGACATCACGAACAAGGGCGGCGGCGCACACCGGCACACCTGTGTCACATCCCCTCCATGCGTGTGCGCCTGCGACATGGCGAAACAGCGCGGACCCTTCGCGGGCCCGGCGGACGCTGCCTCGCTTCCTTGCGATCATGGCGCTGGCGGGCGCCATGATCGCCGGGGCTTGTTCGTCGACAGAGACCACAACCCTCGCGACCGACACGGACGGCGATGTGCCAGCGGCCGCGGCTGACGGAGCGACCGTCGAAGACACCGCGACCGAGTTTGACCCGGTCGACACCGAGCCGCCGCCTCCGGCGACTCCGACGACGACACCCGGCCCGCTCATCACGCCGACTCCGGCGCCAGCAGTCACGAGCACGGTCCGGCCGGCCTCGACATGCCCGGACGTCACCGTGCCGCAGCAGCCGCTGTTTGTCTGGAACGTCGCCGACGACGACCCCGATGGGGGGCTCGTCGCGCACACCGACGCCGACGTGGACTCGCCAATCACGCGGGTGCTCGCACCGAATGCGCTCGCCGCTCGCCCGACCGGCAACTGCAAGCCAGCGCCGAACGGCGCACCCTGGTTCGAGCTCTTCGACGCCGCGACCGATCAGTTCGACTGGGTCAACGCTCGCTACTTGGCGCCCGCCGCCCCCGCCTGCCTGCATGGCGAGGCGTTCGGAAGCGCCACCCGCACCGGCACCTTGAGCGGAGATTCCGACACGCAACTGTTCGGACCACTCCCGGGCATCGCGATCGCCGAGGGCGACGTCGTGGCCTTCCTTCCCAACCGGGATCAGCTGCTTGGCCAAGCCGCTCCAGAGCTTTCGTTCCGTTGGTTCCCCGCAGACCGAATCACGATCGAGGTGCCCTGCTTCTTGGCCGGGGCATCTGGCCCGAGCTGCTTGTCCGGCACCGTCGTGTTGTTCGACTTCACCGATCCCGAGCCACGGCTCTCGACCGACCAGCCCATCGACGTCGATCGCACCGGCCGCCTCTACTCACGACCGGCTGAACGCGGGCTGCGTGACGACTTCGTCGAGGTGACGCTGGAGGACGACCCGGCCCGCTACTGGTACGACCCGGCAGCAACCCGAGCAACGTCGCGGCCGTGCCCAGCCGATGGCTCGCCGCCCTTCAGCGAAATCAACAACACCGCGTTCGACGCACTCGAATGCACCGTCGACTGGGGCAAGACCGACCCGGACTACTTCTCGATCGGCAGCGCCGACAGCATCGCCGACCATGTCCACTCCATCACCTCGCTCGTCGACGAGTCCTCGGGGTGTGTGCGAATCGTCGTTGCGTTCGGAACCGACTTGTGGGGCGATGACCAGCGACCAACCAACGCCCTGCCGAGCCTCACGACCACGTGGGAGCCGACCTCGACTCGAGTCGATATCGACGCCTGCGGATCTGGCTCCAACTGCAACTGGTTCGGCGCCGACGGGGCCAGCGACATCGAAGTGTCGCAGTACGGCGTGCGAGCGTTCCTTGCCCGCGATCACGATGGCCACGTCTCGATCCAGGTGCTGCACCCGACCGCTGATGCCAACGTGCAGTTCCTTGAAACTCCGGGACGGCTCGTGATCGATGTTCGGCCCGAAGCGGGAGCGCCGACCCCGTGGTACGGCAGCTCGACGGTGATCGAGCGCCGACTACCTGTCGATATCTCAGCAGATGAGTCGATCACGGTGACCGGTTGGGGTCGACCGTTCGAAGCACAAGGAAGCTGGCGGGTCTATCGCATCGACGGCCTTGATCAGCCGCTCGACGATGTGCCACCAGACAGCCTTGACCTGACCGCGTCGGGACCAATCAGCACTGCGGACTGGACGACAGCTGCCGGCGAGTTCGAGGTCACGCTCCCCTCGCTCGAACCTGGGGTCTACGCGCTGCTCTTCGGCGAGGCCCCTCCGAACGACGATGCGGGCTACATCGCCGCTGGCCAGATTGTTCGCATCCACGATGCGGATGTCGACCCGGACGCGCTTCCCCCGATCCCGGCCGCAGTTTGGGACCAGATCGTTCTGCTGCGCTAGCGCAGGCTTAGGCCAGCTCGGCCATCGCTTCGTCGATGCGGCGGAACAAGGTCCGGGCGAACAACAGCAACGAACCGACGATCGTCCCGGCCATGACGTACACCCATTGCGGTCCCCAGCGTTCGGCGATCAGGCCGCCGATCATGGCGCCAACAGGCTGCAAGCTCCAGGCGATGAACAGGTAGGCAGTCATCATGCGTCCGAAGATGTGGTCGTCGACCAAGCGCTGTCGAACCGTCGCGCTGATCACGTTCCAGGTGGGATCCGATACGCCTGCGAGCAGGATCGCGACGATCACCAACGGCATCGACGTCACGAGCCCGAGCAGCAACGCGTAGCCGGTGAATGCGGCGACGCTGATCTGCATGCTGACGCCATGACTGGTGCGCTTGACGATCCGAGTCACGGCGAACGTCATCGCAAATGCAGCGATGGCATCGACACTCAGGAGCAGGCCGTACTGCACTTCAGACAGGCCGAGTCGTTCGGTCGCCAAGATGACGAAGACCGCGTCGATCGCATTGCCTGAGAACGAAAAGGCGGCGACCGCCAGGGCGAGGGGACGCAAGACCTTGTGACCCCAGACGTAGCGCAGGCCCTTCTTCACCTGTTCGGTGAAACTGGCCTCGCCATCGGGATCGGCGTCGGCGACGAAGCTGCCGGGCAACTGCACCAGGGCGACGATGCTCGCCAGGAACAACCCAGCTGCGCCGATGAACGGGATCGTCTCGTCGATCTGGAACAGCAACGCTCCAATCGGCGGCCCGATGAACGTGTTGGTCACGGTCTCGCTGGCTCGCAGTCGGCTGTTGGCGACCTCAAGCTGATGCGACTCGACGACGTCGCGCACGACAGCCGGAAGCCCGCCGTCGATCATCACCTCGGCGACGCCGACAACGAACCCGCCGCCTGCCAGCAGAACAATCGACGCTGCATCGCCGAAGATCGCGAAGACGAGGCCGATGAGCACCAACGAGCGCACGAGCTGGGCGATCATCGCGATCCGTCGGCGATCGAACCGATCGATCAAGACGCCGGCAGGCAGCCCCACGACGAGGAACGGCAAGAACCGAGCCGCGGCGACGGCGGCGACGAGGCGGGCATCGTCGGTCAGGTTCACGGCAAGGAGCGGGAAGGCGACGAGTGACAGTCCATCGCCAAGGTTCGACGCGCTGAACGACGCCCACAGGGTCCAGAAGCGGCGTCCCAAAGAGCCAGGGTTCGCGCCGCCGTTCACCGGCAAAGACTACGAGGTCATGTCCGGCGGCGGCAGCGACTTCTCGTCAAGTCAAGGACCAGCCCGTCCGAGGAGTGCAACGCGACACACCCAGACTGTGATCGTCCGCACAGAAGCCGCGACTGGTGAAGCCTAAAGTCTCAAGAACGGCGGGATTGCCCGCAGATCATTGGAGGGGCGCATGGCGGACATGCATGCATGGCTCGAGTCAGTCGAGCACATTCGATTGGAGATCGACGAGACGCTGAGCGACGAGAACAGTCGCGTTGCGATGGCCGAGCGAGCCCGCTCGTTCAACGACCAGCTCACCGATGCCCAGGTCGACACGCTGCTCGACGAGCTTGAGCGGTTCGTGCGCGGCACCCCCGACCTTCTCGAACTCGCTGGTGTCGAAGCCGAGGCGAACGGCACGCTCGATCAGATGGAACCGTTGCTTGATCAGTCGGTGTGGTACTTCATGACCGCCGACGACGTCATCCCCGACCACCTTGGTTTGTATGGCCTGCTCGACGACGCCTATCTCGTGCAGAAGTTCTTGCTCACGGCATCAGAGATGCACGAGGCGCAACACGGTGTCCAGCTGCTCGGCGAGTCACTTCGCCCGGCCGTCGGCTTGGTCCGCCAGTGGATCGGTGACGACGCGGCCGACCAACTCGATGCCAAGGTCGACGCTGACGCCGCCAGCTTCCCGTGGGGAGGCGTTCTCATCGGCGCCGCGCTCGGCCTCGGGGCCCTCTGGCTTGTCGGCAAGGCACTGTCCGGCGGAGGCAGCGACCCGACCGGCGGCGTCGGGTCATGGGGCAATAGCCACGAGGCCGAGATGGCACGCCTCGGCGCCAGCATGGGCGTCTCGCTCAGCTACTAGTGACCCACGCCTACGCACTCTTCTTGCGAGCCGCTGCGCTCGGCGACGGCGTAGACCTGCGCGTGGCACTCCAGACGTGGGGCGCGTTCTGCGAAGCCGCGAGCGCGGAGCTCACTGCGCCCGGACCGCGCACCGATATCGCCGGCCTTGCATCGATGGCAGCGAGCGCCCATCTACGCTGCGCGGACTATCACGAGCTGCTCGGCGACATACCGGCCGCCGTCGACGATCGAGCGATGGCGACCCACCTCGTCGCTCGCTATGGCGAAGACGAAGCCCAGATCGAGGTTCGACGCACGCTCGCGAACTCCTTGAAGTCTCAGGCTCGCTACGGCGAAGCCTTGGCTGAATTCGCCGCACTCGAAGCGGCCTATGACCCAACCGCCGAACCGGTCAAGTTCGCCCGTGTCCTGGTCGACCAAGCAATGTTGCTCGAATGGCTCGGCGACTTCGATCGGGCGGAGACCCTGTTGGCCCGTGCCGAGGCTCTCGTCGCCGATCGCCTCGCCGACACGCCGGCTGCGCAAGGCAAGCTGGCGACGATCCTCGGCGCCATCGCCGACATGGCCGCCGGCGAGGGTCGGGTGCAGCTGCAGAGCCTCCGCATGGAGATCGGCTCGACCCGAGGACTCGTCGCGAAACGAGCGGGCCGGCTCGACGACGCGCAACGGCACTTCCGGGCCGTGCGTGACGACCATGTCGAGTGGGGTGTCGGCCCCGCGATCGACTTCCACCTCATGCATCTCGACACGTTGGCGGGGAAACATCAGACAGCCCTCGCCCGACTCAACGGGCTCGACACCGCCATGCGATCCGATGCTCGGATGTTGGCGAAGCTGCCGGTCCTGCATTGGGTCGGCGCTTTGGCCGTGCTCGACCGTGATCCCGCCTGGGCCCTCGGACGGATCGAGGCAGGCATTCCCACGCTCGAATACGTCGCTGACTACGAAGCGCTCTGGAAGCTCTACCGCACTGCTGCCGAGGCACTGCAGGCGCTCGGTCGACCCGACGAAGCGACCAGTCGATTTCTCGACGCAGCGCGCACCGTGGACCAGCTTCGGCGGGTCCCGTTGGGCTACCGACTTGAGAGTACGTACTTCGCCGACCGGCTTCCGATGTTCCACGACGCGATCACCCACAGCGCGGCCGTCGGCGATGGGCCAGCTGCACTCGAGCTGACGGAGCTCGCCAAGTCGCGCAGTCTGGCCACGCTCGTCTACGGCGGTCGTCGG
>CALDGN010000131.1 GCA_937942965.1 uncultured Acidimicrobiales bacterium
ACTACACGTTGCTCACGCTCGTGATGCTCATCGTCGGCGGCCGCAACAGCGTGACCGGCGCGGTCCTTGGCGTCGCCGTGATGACAACTGGTCGCGAGATCGCACGCCGTATGGGACGCGATGGCTACGAACTCTTCGGCATCGACTTCGACTGGCCGTGGCTCGACCTGATCTTCCGCGAGAACCTCCAGACGGTGTTCCTCGGCGCATCGATGCTCGGCTTCATGATCTGGCGGCCCAAGGGCCTGCTCGACGACTGGGAGCTCGACGAGTGGTTGCATCGCCGCTTCCGACGCGAAGACGAGACCACTCCCGATCCGCTTCCCGAGGCCGAGCACGTGTCGACAGCGGTCCTGTCGACGGACGGCGTGACGGTTCGCTTCGGTGGCTTCACCGCACTCGACGGCGCTGGCCTCGAGGCCCGAGGCGGCGAGGTCGTCGGGATCATCGGACCGAACGGCGCCGGCAAGACGACGCTCGTCAATGTCATCACCGGCATGGTCGAGCCGACCGACGGGGTCGTTGCTATCGACGGCAAGCGGGTCGACGAAGACCCGCCGTACGAGCGAGCCCGCGGCGGTCTCGTCCGCACGTTCCAGAACTTGCGGCTCTTCGGTGCGCTCACCGTGCGAGAGAACGTTGAGACGTCAGCCCTTGTCGCCCAGAGTCATCGCGAAGGCCGTTCACTTCCCGAGGTCGATGCGCTTATCGCCGAAGCGGGGCTGTGGGATCACCGTGACCGGCGCGCCGCTGAGCTGGACTACGGCAACTCGCGCCGGCTCGAGTTGGCCCGTGCCGTCGCCATGGCACCGGACTTCTTGCTCCTCGACGAGCCGACGAGCGGCATGAGCGATGCCGAGTCGCTCGACATGATCGAACAGGTCCGCCACATGGCGGCGACCGTCGGCGCCGGCGTGATCGTGATCGACCACGACCTCGGCTTCATCACCGGCATTTCGGATCGCATCTACGCACTCGACCAAGGTCGAGTCATCGCGGTCGGCACGCCCGCCGAGATCCAAGCGAACCCAACCGTGCAAGCCGCCTACCTCGGATCTGCCGCCACCTAAGAGAGGTCAGGCGGATTCGTCATCTCCCGAGAGGACAGCTCAAGCTCGGCTCCCGCATCAGCGAACAGTTCGCGGGCGATGTCTGCAACAGGCTCGATGCGGAATTGGCTGATCTGGATCTCGGTGCCGTAGTCGGCGAAGTCGCCGTCGGCTCGTCCTTGGCGGAAGTCACCCCAGTTGATCGACCGGTAGTGAGCGACGTCGCCGTCCGCGATCGAGCCCGGCAGCGGTGCGTAGTCGCAGTCATACGACGGGTTGAAGAAGTACGGAATCGAGTAGCGCTCCGTCGCAGTTCGTGACGACACCCGGTGGAGCGCGGCGGTGAATCGGTCGTTCGACCAGACCTGCATCATGTCGCCGGTATTGATGACGAGCGCTCCGTCGATCGGTTCGACGTCGATCCACTGTCCATCGACCTCCACTTGGAGGCCGCCGACATCGTCCTGCATGAGCACGGTCAGAGCGCCGGCGTCGCTGTGATGATGCAGCGCCATGTCGCCAAGCGGTGTCTCATTGGCTGCCTCGTCTTCGGTGAGCACGTCGCCGAGCGGATAGTGATTCAGGCGCATCGCGCTCGTGTGATCGGCCCGGCCGAAGTGTCGCTGCAGCTCCTCGATCGGCTCGTTCAGGGCCAGGGCGAAGATCCCAACCAAGCGCAGGCTGAGGGTTTCGCAGGCATCGAGCCACGCAAGCATCGTGTCCCGGAACCCGTCGAGTTCTGGCCACTGGTTGCGACCGTCGACGCGGTGGAAGTTGCGCGGGTCATCCTCGGGCATGTCGGGAAATGGCACGTGACCCAGGTCGAAGACCTGCTTGAGGTCACGCTTGCGCTTCGTGAGCTCACGGTCGTAGAAGCCACGGCTGTTTTCTTTGGTACGCAGCAGGGCTCGCTTGAAGTCGACCGGTTGCGCAAAGAAGCCCTTCGTCTGCGTCCACATCTGATCAATCAGCTCATCGCTGATCCCATGGTTGACGACCTGGAAGAAGCCGAACTCGGTTGCTGCTTCGGCGACCGCGTCGACAACATCCGCGTCGGAGCTCGCGAGGTCGATGATGGGAAGAGAACGCACCCGACCAGTCTGGCGCAAATGCGTAGCAAGCGGCTCGGGCTAGCCCTGGCCTCGACCGCCGGAGGCCAACAAGCAGAGCGCCAGCACAGCGCACAACCCCGAGAGCACGGCCGGGCCGGCGATCCCGTAGGCCTCGAAGAGGTAGCCGCTGCCGATCGTGCCTGCACCACGGGCCAAGGTGCCAAACGCGTTGTTCGCCGCGAGTGCGCGGCCTCGGGCCAGCGGGGCAGCCTCGCTCACGATCGAGAAGGACGTCACGATCGAGTATTCGAACCCGATGAAGAACAGTGCGAGGCCGATGATTGCGACCACGAAGCTCGCATCGGCACTCACCATGACGGCCAACCCGACGAGAACCGCGACGAGTGCGGCTCCTGTCGTGCGAGCCTTGCCGAGCTGGTCGGAGAAGCGAGCCGAACTTCCCGACGCGGTGAGCTCGGCGAGGCCGAATGCCATGGCGGTAAGACCGACTTCGCCAGTCGAGACATCGAACGAGTCTTCGAGCCAGGTACCGACGATGACGATGGTCGACAGACCTGTGGTTGCGATCGCCGCCGACATGGCGATGAGCGCCATCGCCCGTCGAGTAAGTCGGCCAGGTTGCGGCCCGTCGCCGGCGCCGACAGCGACGTCCATCAGATCGACCGGCTCATCGGGAAGCTGCGCGATGACGACCGCCATCAGCGCTCCGCCGATCGCGATCATCACGAACGGGCCGCGCCAGCCGAACACGTCGATCGCCAGCGCAATGATCGGCGCCCCGACGAGCAGCGCAGACGCCCACGAGAGTTCGAACGTGCCGATCGCGCGGCCACGGCGGGCGAAGTCGACACGCCGACTGATCCAGGTGTGCCCCGCAACCGTCACGAGCGATGTCGCGCCGATCACGCACAGGAACGAGGCCGCAAAGGTGAAGACGCTTCCGCCCAATGCGATGATTCCGGACCCGCTGACCAGCACCATCGAGGCGATCAGGAAGACCCGTTCCCGGCCTTGGTCGAGTGCCCGCCCGATGAGCAGCGTGCCGAGGCCGGCCATCTCCCCCAGACCGATGATGAGCGTCAGCGTCGTTGTCTTTGCGTCGAACGCATCTTCGAGCACGAACAGGAAGAACGGGATCCAACGCAGCGCCGTGTTCGACACCGCCTTTGCGGCCGTGAGCCGCAACAGCTGCCCAGGCCCCAGAGTCACCGGGCGACGTTACTGGCACGGCTAGCCAAGCACCCGCAAAGGGCCGACACTGCGAGTTCGACGCAGTCGAACTCGGTAAGCGAGCGACGTTACCTTGAGCGCTCCTCAACCAAGGCCGAGCCGCTGCCAGCGGGCACAATGGTGGGCATGATCGATCGGTCCGAGGAACAGCTTGACGTCATCCGTGCAGAGGTCCGCCGCCTGTGCGACAAGTACGGCAACGAGTACTGGCGCAGCCTCGAACCCAACCGTTATCCGGAAGAGTTCGTCACCGAGCTGACGACACAGGGATGGCTCGGTGCACTGATCCCGACCGAGTACGGCGGCGGCTCGCTGAGCCTCGGCGGCGCATCGGTGATCCTCGAAGAGATCTCGGCCAGCGGCGGCAATCCGAGCGCGTGCCACGCGCAGATGTACGTGATGGGAACCGTGCTTCGCCACGGCAGCGACGAGCAGAAGCAGAAGTACCTGCCCAAGGTCGCGGACGGCACCTTCCGGCTGCAGGCGTTTGGTGTCACCGAACCGACGGCGGGTTCGAACACGACGATGATCAAGACCCGCGCCGACAAAGACGGCGATATCTATCGCGTGAACGGGCAGAAGATCTGGACGTCGCGCGCCGAGTACTCCGACCTGATGGTGTTGCTCGCTCGTACGACTCCGATCGACGAGGTCGAGAATCGCCTTGACGGCCTGTCGACGTTCCTGATCGAGATGCGCAAGCCGGACGGCTCGCTGATCGATGGCCTCACGATCAATCCGATCGAAACGATGATGAACCACTCGACGACCGAGGTCTTCTTCGACAATGTCGAGATCCCGGCGAGCTCGCTGATCGGCGAAGAGGGCAACGGCTTCCGCCAGATCCTCGACGGCATGAACGCGGAGCGCATCCTGATCGCGAGCGAGTGCATCGGTGACGGCAAGTTCTTCTTGGAACGGGCGTCGGCCTACGCCAACGAGCGCATCGTGTTCGACCGGCCGATCGGCATGAACCAGGGCGTGCAGTTCCCGCTCGCCAAGGCGCAGATCCATCTCGAGGCGGCCGACCTGATGCGCTGGAAGGCGTGCGACATCTACGACTCGGGCGAGTCGTGCGGACCCGAGGCGAACATGGCCAAGTTCCTCGCCAGCAACGCGTCCTGGGAAGCGGGCAACGCTGCGCTCGACACCCACGGCGGGTTCGGTTTCGCGGCCGAGTACGACATCGAACGCAAGCTCCGCGAGACCCGGCTCTACCAAGTGGCGCCGATCAACAACAATCTGATCCTCGCCTTCATCGGCCAGAAGCGCCTCGGTCTCCCCAAGAGTTACTGAGTAGTCGAGGCCGTCCAGCAACTGGCAGTCGAGCGCTTCAAAGGTGATCGATTGCGCTGCCAGATCGCCACGCCTGCTCTAACTGGCAGTCAGGAACTTCACAAGCGATGCTCTGAGCTGCCAGATTGGTGGGATGGCAATCGAGATCACACCCAGTGGACGACCCCTCGGTGCAATGGTGCGCGGTGTCGACCTGACCGCTCCGCTCGACGACGAGACCGTCGCTGACATTCGCGCGGCATGGCTCCAGCACAAGGTGCTGGCGTTCCCGGATCAGCCGATGAGCGATACCGACCTCGAGAACTACACGCTCAAGTTCGGGCCGTTCGGGCACGACCCCTACTTCGCCTCGATCGATGGCCATCCGAACATCGCAGCCATCCACCGCACCGCCGACGAGACGAGCTCGCTGTTCGCCGACAATTGGCACGCCGACTGGACCTTCCAAGAGCTCCCGCCTGACGGCACCTGCCTGCACAGCCGGATCATCCCGCCCGTCGGCGGCAACACCGAGTTCTGCAATCAGCAGGCCGTCTACGAGGCACTGCCCGACGACCTACGTGCCTGGGCTGACGAGGCGGTTGCCATCCATTCGGCGCAGATCCCATATGCGCCCGATGGGACCTATGGCGAGTCCGACGCCGAGGACCGTTCGATGGCCATCATCACCGACGAGTCGGCGTACGCGACTCAGAAGCATCGCCTGGTGCGTGAGCATCCCGAGACGGGCGCGCGCACGCTCTATAGCTGCATCGGTTACATCATCGGCATCGAAGGCATGGACGACGAGGCCGCCAAAGAGAAGCTCATCGAGCTGTACCAGTGGCAGGCGAAGCCCGAGTTCCACTACGTCCATGAGTGGAAGCCGAACATGCTCAC
>CALDGN010000132.1 GCA_937942965.1 uncultured Acidimicrobiales bacterium
CCGCTCGATCGAGCGGGCGTCCTCAACTACACCAAGCACGAACCGCTCGGTGTCGTCGGCATGATCACGGCCTGGAACTCGCCGCTGCTGCTTCTCTGCTGGAAGCTGGCGGCGGCGCTGGCCGCGGGCAACACCGCCGTCATCAAGCCGTCCGAGTTCACCAGTGCGTCGACGCTCGAGTTCATGCCGCTGTTCGAAGAGGCAGGGTTTCCGCCCGGTGTCGTGAACTGCGTGACCGGGTTCGGTGGCGAGGTCGGCCAGGCGATGATCGACCATCCCGACATCGTCAAGATCGGTTTCACCGGGTCCGACGCGACCGGCCAAAAGATCTACGAGTCGGCGGCCAAGCAGCTCAAGAAGGTCACGCTCGAACTCGGTGGCAAGTCGCCGAACATCATCTTCGACGACGCCGAGTTCGAGGCGTCGGTGATGGGTGTGATCTCGGGCATCTTCGCAGCGACGGGCCAGACCTGCATTGCCGGGTCGCGAGCGCTGGTGCACTCGTCGATCCACGACCAGTTCGTCGAACGACTCGTCCAGGTCGCGGGCGAGGCGACCATCGGCGATCCCATGTCGATGGACACCCACGTCGGGCCCGTCACGACCGAGCCGCAGTTCCAAAAAGTCATGGAGTACATCCGCATCGCCCAAGAGGGCGGCGCAACCTGTGCCCTGGGCGGCGGCGTGTACGACGGACCCGGCGCGTCAGGCACTCGGTTTGTGCAGCCGACGATCTTCACCAACGTCACGAACGACATGCGCATCGCGCAAGAAGAGGTCTTCGGTCCGGTGCTGTCGATCATCCCGTTCGACACTGAAGAAGAAGCAGTCCAGATCGCGAACGATGTGAACTTCGGCTTGGCCGCCGGCGTGTGGACCCAGAACATCGGCCGAGCCGTGCGCATGGCCGATGCCCTGAATGCCGGCACCGTCTGGGTCAATACCTATCGCGCTGTCGCGTTCAACTCGCCGTTCGGTGGGTGGAAGCGCAGCGGCCTCGGCCGCGAGTCCGGCATCGAGGGGATCATGGAGTACCTCCAGACCAAGTCGGTCTGGATCGCCCAAGAGTCCTCAGTCGCCAACCCCTTCATCCTCCGCTAATGGGGTCGCAGCCAAAACGTTGCATCGGTCGGTCGGCATGAAGATCGCGGTCGTCGGCACGGGCGCGATGGGGTCGATCTATGCGGGCCTGCTCGCCGACGCCGGGCATCAGGTGTGGGCCATCGATCGCTGGGCCGAGCATGTCGACGCGATCCAGACCAGCGGCCTGCGGGTCGAGGGCGCCAGCGGCGACCGTACGGTCGCGATGCCGGCAGCGACCAACGTCGCAGAGGCGGGGGAGTGCGACCTCTACATCGTCGCAACCAAGGCCGACGGTGTCGGCTCCGCCGCGCAAGCGATCGCGCCCTTGCTCGGCGAGGCCTCGTTCGTATTGACGATTCAGAACGGACTCGGAGCGTTCGAACGAATCGCCGAGCACCTTCCCGAAGACCGCATCGTGCTCGGCGTGGCCCAGGGATTCGGCGCCGCCATGGTCGGGCCCGGCCACGTGCACCATCCCGGCATGAAGCTCATTCGCATCGGAGAGCCCGCGGGCGGCGCCAGTGAGCGAGTCGACGCGCTCGTCGAGCTGTGGTCAGGTGCCGGGTTCGAGGTCGCCGGGTTCGACGACATCCAGCAGCTGATCTGGGAGAAGTTCGTCTGCAACGTCGGCCTGAGCGGACCATGCACCGTGACCGGTCTGACCGTGGGCGAAATGATGGACACACCCGAGTACTGGGCGATCTCGCAAGGGTGCGCGGCCGAAGCCTTCGAGGTCGGCACGGCCGCTGGTGTGCACTTCAGCTTCGACGATCCGCTCAGCTACTTGTGGGACTTTGCCGGAGGGCTTCGTCCGGCCAAGCCGTCGATGCTCCAAGACCACGAGGCTCAGCGACGGTCCGAGATCGACGCCATCAACGGTCAGGTCAGCGAACGCGGCCGAGCGCTCGGCATTGCTACGCCGAACAACGACCTCGTCTCGGCCATCGTGCGGGCCCGCGAAACCAAGTTCTAAAGAAATCGTGGAACCGACCTCATGACCCGGGCGTTTAGGGGCGTGAGCAAGACGGTGGACATAGGCGTGGTTACGTCGCAGCTTCAGGCGGAGCTGTCGGTAACCAAGAACAGCACGCTCGCCTTCGACGACTTCTACAGCGCGAACGCGGCTCGAATCGGGAGGGCTCTCGATCTCACGCTCCAACATCCGGAGCTGGCCGAGGACGCCCTCAACGAGGCGATGACCCGAGCGCTGCAGAAGTGGAAGCAGGTTGGCGGGTACGCGAACCCTTCTGGCTGGGTGTATCGCACGGCGATGAACTGGGCCAGGTCGTGGCTACGGCGTCGTCGGCGTGAGCGTGACCGGCCGCTGCATCAGCGACCAGCCGATCCGTTCGCTGCGATCGAACCCGGCCTCGCCGCAGCGCTGGCTGCCTTGTCCGAAGACCACCGGGCTGTTGTGGTCTGCCGCTTCCATCTCGACTGGTCCACAGCCGAGACCGCTGACGCGCTCGACATTGCGGAAGGAACCGTGAAGAGCCGTCTCTCCCGAGCCCTTGACCAGATCCGCACCGACCTCGGTGTGTCCCTTACGAACGAGGACGAGCGATGAAGACCGAGCGCCTACTTCGAGAAGCCTTCGACGGCGATGACCACGGTTTCGAGCCTGCGCCCGTCGACCTGATTCGCGGCCGTGTCGCGTCGCGGCGTCGCCGCAACCGAGGCGTACTGGTCGCAGCGGTGGTTGCGCTCACCATCAGCGTTGGCGTCGCTCTCGGACCGATGCAGACCCCGGAACCGAGCGCTGTCTTTGTTTCCGACGACACCGGCCCTGGCGAGA
The DNA here is from genome assembly GCA_937942965.1 of uncultured Acidimicrobiales bacterium. GTDB lineage: Bacteria > Actinomycetota > Acidimicrobiia > Acidimicrobiales > UBA10347 > UBA10347. The sequence goes on from CALDGN010000132.1 coordinate 2,879, forward strand.
CCGAAACGGCAGACGGCGCCGATGGCGCGATCGGCGCGACCACGGACGCTGCATCATCTGCAGCGGCGCTGCAGACCCTCGACCCGCTCGATACCACCGTCGTGCAGCCGCTTGAGGGAGCTGGTTTCGACTATCGCCAACCAGACCTCCGCACGATCGTGGGGGACGGTGAGGGCGGCTTCGTGGGCACCTTCTTTGTCGGTGGAGTGGACCCTCGGGGACCAGCGACCATCGTCTCTCGATCGGCCGACGGCATCGAGTGGGATGCAACCGCTCGATGGGAGATCGGACCGCGCACTGTGCAAGAGATTCGACGTTCCGGCAATGACTGGATCGCAGTGCTTGGCGGTCCAACGGTCGGCTACGTCGGGCCCGGCGCCGACTTCTTCACGACCGATCCAACACTCGAGATTGCGATGAGTTCAGATCTGACGAC
>CALDGN010000133.1 GCA_937942965.1 uncultured Acidimicrobiales bacterium
CTCCGTCGTAGCTCGCGAGGACCTCGACATCGTCGCCGACCCGCTCAACGCGGGGTGCGCGGATGAACACGGCGTGGAAATCGCCGTCGAGCGCGGTGATCGGCAACGCGTCGCTGAACGACTGGTTTTGGCGTCCGTAGCCGTTGCGGCGAACTCCGATATCGATCGAGGCGAAGCTCTTCTGATCGGGGCGTCCGTCGCTGACATCGGTGGCGAGCAGGATCATGCCGGCACAGGTGCCAAAGGCAGGCATGCCGTCTGCGAGACGGGCAGCGAGCGGCTCGCGCAGCTCGTTGCGGTCCAGCATCATCGACATGGTCGTCGATTCGCCGCCGGGGATGATGACCCGGTCGCAGTCGTCGAGTTGGGCAGCCGTGCGCACCTCGACAGCGTCAACACCGAGTTCGGTGCAGGCCTCAAGATGGGCACGAAAGGCGCCCTGGAGTGCCAGGACGCCGACTCGGGTCGTCAACTACCAGCCGCGGTCTTCGTAGTGGACTTCGAGGTCGTCCATGCCGATGCCGGTCATCGGTGCGCCGAGGCCTCGGGAGACCTTCGCGAGAATCGAGGCGTCTTCGAAGTTCGTGGTGGCTTCGACGATGGCGCGGGCACGTGGTGCCGGGTCGGCGCTCTTGAAGATGCCGGAGCCAACGAACACGGCGGAAGCACCGAGCTGCATGGCAAGTGCGGCGTCTGCTGGGGTGGCGAGGCCGCCGGCGCAGAACAGCGGGACGGGAAGCTCACCGGTCTCGGCAATTTCCTGGACGAGTGGCAGCGGAGCTTGGAGCTGCTTGGCCCACTCGAACAGCTCAGCGCTGTCGTTGGCGTTCTGGACCTTCTTGATGTCGCCGAGGATCGAGCGCAGGTGGCGCACGGCCTGGACGACGTCGCCGGTGCCGGCTTCGCCCTTGGAGCGAATCATGCAAGCGCCTTCGGCGATGCGGCGGAGGGCCTCGCCCAGGTTGGTTGCGCCGCACACGAATGGCGTGGTGAAGGCGAACTTGTCGATGTGGTGCTTTTCGTCGGCCGGGGTCAGGACCTCGGACTCGTCGATGTAGTCGACCTCGAGGGCCTGGAGGATCTGGGCTTCGACGAAGTGGCCGATGCGGGCCTTGGCCATCACTGGGATGGTGACGATTTCTTGGATGCCCTCGATCATTTCGGGATCGCTCATGCGAGCGACGCCGCCGTCTACACGGATGTCGGCGGGTACACGTTCGAGGGCCATGACCGCAGTCGCACCGGCGTCTTCGGCAATCTTGGCCTGCTCCGGGTTGACAACGTCCATGATCACGCCGCCCTTGAGCATCTCTGCAAGGCCACGCTTGACCTCGTAGGTGCCGGTCTGACGGTTCTGGCTTTCGGTCATGGCGGGAAGTGTAGGACCAAGCGACCGTCACGAGAAGCCGAATTAGACCTTCTAACAAGCTTGTCTTGGTGACTGTCACTTCAGGTCCAAAGGTGCTAGCAAGTTGCGGTGGAGTTGGGGACGAAAGCAACACGTGTCGCGCACGCGCCCAGGGCGACCCAAGCGGGCCGGATTTCTGGCGTGCATCGAGGGTTGCGACGTGGTCTGGCGGGTGCGCTGGCACTCGTTCTGTGTGCGGTGCTTGCTGTGCCCACCGGGCGGGCCGATGCGCAAGCGAACTTGAACGACTTTGACCAGGCGCTCGTCGATCTGGTCAACGAATGGCGGGCCCAGCAGGGCCTCAACATCTTGGCGGTCTATGACGGACTGTCCGACGAGTCGCTCCGCTGGAGCACCTACATGGCCGGCGGAAGCACCGATTGTGCGTCGGCTGGTTCTCGATGGGGTCACTCGACGCTGTCGACCAGCGACCCTTCGAATCCGGCAGGTACGACCGGCATCGCCGAGAACCTCGCCTATGCATGTGGCTCCCCCGGCTTCGAAGCCGACCGCAACTGGCCTCGTGGCGCTGGCCCTCTGCCGAACTACTGCACCTCGCCGATCGACTACACGACGCCCGAGGCGACCATGTGCGGCTGGCTGTCGAGCACGACCCACCGTCCGGCGATTGCGAACCCACAGAACACCCATATCGGCAGCGGCACAGCGACCCGATCGCTCGGCAACGGCGGCGGCATCGAACGCTGGTCGACCCAGTTGTTCACCCGGTCTGCGATCCCGCGCTTCGATGTGTCCTGCGATGGGCACCTCGATGTGATCGATGCGTTGCAAATTGCCCAGTTCGAGGTGGGCGTTCGCGCCGGCGTGCAGTCCTGCGCCTTGACGAACACGGGCGTGCAGCTCAACGTTGCCCGCGCCGACTTGAACAGCGACGGCCGCACCGACATCGTCGATGCGCTGCTCGTGGCCCGCTGCGTCGCTGGACTCCAAAGCTGCTGACCACCAGCTGATCTGTCGAGCGCTGCGCCATCTGGCAGGCGCAGCGACAAGAAACACACCCTCGGCGAGGTATCGTCTCGGCGATGCTCGAGAACCCTCCGATTGGCCTGATGCTTGTCCCCATGCCGTTGACGGCAGGTGTAGTCGTGGGCATCCTCGCCGGTCTCCTGACCGGCTCCTGGATCGTGGCCATCGTGGCACTCGTCGTTGCGGCGCTGGTTGCCGCAGCGCTTGCGTACCTGCTCGCCGAGAAGGTCGCTCTACGACTACTCGGCGCTCGTCCGCTGCTCGAGGGTGGCTCGACCATGCTGCGAAATCAGCTTGAAGAACTTTGTGCCCGCGCGGGCATGAGCGAGCCCGATCTGTACACGGTTGGCCCAGGTGCGGCTGCAATTGCTTCGGTCGGCCGGGGCCAGAGCAACGCCCTGATCGTCACCGACGGGCTCAGCGAAGACCTCACCGTCGTCGAGCTCGAATCGGCCGTCGCACGTGAGCTCGCCCGCGGCCGCTCTGGCGCCACGACCGTTGACACCCTCGCCGTGCCATTCATCACGCTCCCATTCGGCCTCCTCGGTGGGCTTGGCCGCAAGCTGCTGCATTGGGTTCGCGGCGGCGACCACGATGCCCGCACCGATCTCGAAGGCATCGCAATCACGCGGTACCCGCCGGGCTTGAGCGCTGCGCTCTCGAAGATGAGCCGCCCCGATTCGCCTGCTTCAGTCCACCACTTGTGGGCCGTTGGCGATAGCGACACGGGCGATATCGGCCGCTTTGGCCTCGCCGAGCGCCTCGAGCTTCTCCAAGAGCTCTAGGCCCACGTACTCGCTTCCCTATCGGGTGAGAGCGATTCGCTCGTACTTCTCGAGGTAGAGGTCGGCGAGCGCTTCCATCGAGAACTCGTCAGCGCGTTTACGTCCGGACACGACCCGCTCGCGAACCGCGGGGCCGTTGGCCAAGGTTTCCGCCAGGCCCACACCGAGCGCATCGGCGTCGCCTGGAGCGACGAGCAGCGCGTCGGCCCCGTCTCGGGCGACGGTCCGGTAGCCGTCGATGTCGCTGGCAACGATCGGGGTGCCCGCGGCCATGGCTTCGAGCAAGATGATGCCGAACGACTCTCCGCCGAGCGACGGAGCGCAGACGACGTCGGCCCCAGCGATGCGGGCGCGTTTGTCCTCGTCGCTGATGCGGCCAAGCCATTCGATGCGTTCATCGTGACGGAAGCGATGACGCAGCTCGGCAGTCTGATCGCCATCGCCGGCGGCCCAGATACGAGCGTCTTCGGGCAGGTGGGCGGCTGCGGCGAGCAGCACCCGCAAGCCTTTGCGTTCATCGTGACGGCCGAGGAAGAGAACGGTCGGCCCGTCGGTCGGGTGCGGATCGGTCGTTGCAAATCGTGACGTGTCGATGCCGTTAAAGACCCGCTCGTAGGAGCCACCAAGCCAGCGCGACGCGAGGGCCTCGGCATCGGCCGAGACAGCGCACGCGATCGCCAGGCGGCCGCGGAGCGAGCGGCATCCTCGGTTGATCCAGCGATACGCGGAGCTGCGACCGGCCGCATGGAACGTGCCGATCATCGGCGCGGCTTGCATCAACACGGTCGTGATCCCGACGCCTGGGGCGAGAGGCTCGTGGATGTGCAGCACGTCGAACTCTTCGTTCCACAGCGCTTTGATAAGCCGGGCTTGCGCGGGCAGGTCGGGGGCGATGGGAGCGATTGACCCGTTCGCGGCCGTTGGCAGGCTGGCCCCGAGGGTGGTGATACCAGTGTCGGGCGGAGGGCCGTCGCACGGTGCGAGCACACGCACGTCGACACCACGGCGACGCATCACCCGGGCCAGCGACAACACTTGCTCTTGCACGCCGCCCGGGATTGACAGCGAGTAGGGGCACACCATGCCGACCCTCATGTCTGCGCATCTTCCGCAGCTTCGGAGCCATCGGCAAGGTCCGAGGGCCAGTTCGGCTGGAGCAGCATCCACTGGGTTGGCTCCCGGCGGATCTGCTTCTCGAGCGCGCGGGCGACATCTTGGGTGATGCGCACGATGTCCTCGCCCATGCGTTTCGCCACGCGTTCAGCCGCAACGGGCGGCTCGCAGATTGCGTGGTTGTAGTCGCCTCGGTGATAGACGGCGACGGGAATGATCCGGGCGCCGGTGCGCAACGCGAGCGTCGCCGCTCCCCCAGGTAGCTCGGTCGTCTCGCCGAAGAACTCGACCTCGACGCCACCGTCACCAAGGTTGCGGTCGCTCATCAGACACAACACATGGTTCGCTCGCAGGCGCTTCAGCAGTTCGCTGCCGAGACCTTTGTCGAGCGCGATGACTTGCATGCCTGCGCCACTGCGCCATTCGTACATGAACTGGCGGACTTCTTCGTTCTCGAGTCGCTCGACGATGGCGGTGACGTCATGGCCAGCCACCTTGGACAGCCAACTGCCTGCGAACTCGAAACCGCCGAGGTGCGGCAGCACCAACATGGTGCCCTTGCCCGCAGCCACGCTGTCCTCGATGTGCTCATAGCCCTCGTACGTGAAGCCTCGGTCGAGCTCCATGAGCTCAGTCGTCGGCAGCCGTGTGCTGTCGGTCCAGTAGCGGGCGTAGCTGCGGAACACGGCCCGAACGCCACGGTCGCGTTCGTCGTCGCCAAGGGTGCGCCCGGTGGAGCGTTCGAGGTTGCGGGCCGCGATGTCTCGCCGGTCGGGAGCGAACCTCGGGATCGCCGCAGTAACCGCACCGACGACGGCTCGCATGACCGGACGGGGAAGCGTTCGTGCCGCAAGCGCGAGCGTGCGAAACCCGATCAGGGCAATGTTGGGCGACCGAGGTGCCATGCCTACTCAGCCTTGCACGGACACGGTGCCCACAGATCCAGTGATCGTCAGCGGCTCAGCCGACCCGCTCGGACGGGGGCGTCGACGCATGCATTTCGTCGCTCGCTTGGCCCCAGATCTTGAAGAAGCGCTGCACGACGGTGATGCAGATGAGCGCAAACATGATCCACAGCACCGGGATCAGGATCTGGTTGAACACGAGAGCGACCGAGATGGCGATGTAGCGCTCGGCGCGCTCCATGATGCCGCCCTTCGCGTCGTAGCCAAGCAGCTCACCTTTAGCTCGGAGATACGACGTCAGCATTGCTGCGGCCATGATCGCCATCGGCAGAATCGAGATGCGGCCGGGTTCGGTGACATCGAGGTGCCAGGCGATGCCGATGAAGATCAGCGCATCGCTGACGCGGTCCATCGACGAGTCGAAGAAGGCGCCACGCTTCGACGTGGTTCCCGCTGCTTTGGCAACTGGGCCGTCAAGCAGGTCAGGCACCGCTGCAGCAAGCATGAGCGCGAAACCGAGCCAAAGACGACCAGCGCCGATTGCCCATGCGGCACCGCCGGCCATGAGCACACCAACAACCGTCAGAAGGTCAGCGGTGATGCCAACTCGGTGCATGCCCCGACCGACAGGGTCGGTGGCCTTGGCGACGCCCTCGCGGAAGTTGCCATCAAACATAGGAACTCCAGTCTTCGGGGTTGTTCTCGACGATCGTGTCGAGGACTTCGCCGTCGTTGCCGTCGACGAGAACCAGGCCGCGGCGTTCGGGCTGTGGTTCGTTGGAGTACAAGAGGATGCGCCAGGTCGGGCGGCTGAGCCAGCCTCGCCAGCCGAGTTGTGCGCTCGCGTGACCGATCGGGAAGCCGACGCTGCGGGTGGCCGCGACCAGCGCGTCGTTCTCGTCGACGGACAGGTTCCAGCCGGCAACGAGGCCATAGAGGCCGATCGCAGCAAGCACCGCGCCGCCCCAACCAAAGCCAGCGTTGACCATCGCCGAATCGTTGGCGACCAGCCAGAGCACGACGAAGATCAGCCCGATGATCACGTACAACGTGGCGGCGATCCGGCGGCGGTTGTTGTTCGGGAAGACGTACGGTCCGACGTATTCGGTCGCGTTGAGGTCTTCGGGCAGTTCGTCGCGTACTGCGCCGTCATCGCCAGACTCGGAGGGATCGCCAAGGGCGTCAGCTGGTTCGAGTTCCGAGGGCTCGTCTGCCTCACCGTTCATGGCCCCAACGGTACGGCACTCGCCGACCTGTTACGCGTCTCGGCAGCGACTCAGATGCGGGCCTTGGCGGCGAGCGCTCCACTCACGTAGTCACGGATTGCGTTGGCAGCAGCCGGTCGTATGTGATCGAGCGATCGAAGGTCTTGTTGGGCCCACTCGTGGACCACAAGTCGGCCTCGGGCTCGAACATCGACGGCTGCCGGATGACCGGAGGCGTAGCTCATCTCTCCGAGGAGCGCTCCGCGTCGCAGCACTCGGATTCGTTCTTCTCGTTCCCAGATCTCGGCGTAGCCGTCGAGCACGAGCGCGACGAATGTGGGCGTCTCGCCCACCACGATCATGAGCTGGTCGACGTACTCAACCGGTCGACCTAGACGCCAGAGCAGGTTGAAGTCGAATGGGCTGAGCTCGGGAAAGAGCTCTTGGTGGAGGGCGGCTTCTTCAGGGCTGAGCTTGACCGAGCGTTTCGCCGTTTCGTCCTTGATCACCCGGTAGCTGTGCAGGCTGCTGGTCAAGATGTTCCAAAGCACCATCGAGATGTTG
>CALDGN010000134.1 GCA_937942965.1 uncultured Acidimicrobiales bacterium
CGGCGCTCAGATCGGCACGCTCAAGGCCGGCCCCGAGGAAGTCCTCGGTCTAGCGGCTGCTCTGCAACGGGCGGGGACAGGCGTGATCCAGCTGATCAGCGACGCCTACCAGACGACCGACGACGAGCTCGTCGCGTCGGAGCTCGCATTGCTTGAATCGATCGCCCTGTTCGTCGGTCGCCCGATGAGCTTCACCGTGCAACAGAGCGACGAGTCGCCCGGACGATGGCGCGAACTGCTCGATGCGATCGCTCGCTGGGAACGCGCTGGAGCGACGGTGCGGGCCCAGACCGCGGTGCGTCCGATTGGCGTGGTTGCCGGGCTCACCTCGACGGTGAACCCGCTCCGCTGTTCCAAGACCTACAAGGCGCTCGCCTCGCTCCCGCTCGCTGAGCGCGTTGCTCGGATGCAGGACCCATCGGTACGAGAGACGATCTTGGCGGAGCACGGGTCGTTCGTGCCGAGCAGCTTCAGCGCAACGACGCACTCGGGTTACGACCGCATGTTCCCTATGGCCGAGTTCCCGAACTATGAACCAACCGCTGACGACTCGCTTGCCGCAGTGGCTGCCCGCAATGGCGTTCCGGCCAACGAGCTCATGTACGACTACTTCTGCGAAGACGGCGGCGAACGCCTGGTCTACCTGCCGTTCATGAACTACTCCGCCGGCAACCTTGATGACGTTGCCGAGATGATCGCCTCGCCGCTGACCCTGTCGGGGCTGAGCGATGCCGGAGCCCACTGCAACACGTTGTCCGACGGCACCATGCCGACGACGGCGATCAGCCACTGGACTCGTGATCGGGGTGACGGGCGTACGTTCGACCTCGAGTACATGGTCCATCGCCAGACCCAAGCCACCGCTTCGTGGGTTGGCTGGCACGACCGTGGCGTCGTCGCTCCGGGCATGCTCGCCGACCTCAACGTCTTTGATCACGATGAGATCAATGCCTACGCGCCTGAGCTGGTCGAGGACCTTCCTGCTGGCGGCACCCGGCTGCTGCAACGCTCGACTGGCTACGCGGCCACCCTCAAGCGGGGCGCGGTGACGGTCGAAGCGGGCGAGCTGACCGGCGCACGGCCCGGCTCATTGCAGCGAGGTTCGCAGCAGCCGTGACCGACACGTTCGACATCGCCGTCATCGGCGGCGGTATCGGCGGTGCCACTGCTGCTTGTCACCTGGCGCCGGACCATTCGGTCGTGCTGCTTGAACAAGAAGCCGAGCTGGCATTCCACACGACGTCTCGTAGCGCTGCGATCTATCTCGAAGGTGACGGCGGCGGTGTCATGCATCGGCTCAACCGGTCGTCTCGGTCCTTCTTCGACGAAGCGCATCCTGAACTTGACGCGCCGCTGCTCGATCCACTCCCGGTGCTGACCGTCGGAACCGAGGGCATGGAGCAACAGCTCCGCGACCAGGCCGAGCGAGACAGCGTGTTGACGCCATCGATCGGCTACCTCGAGGGCTCGGCACTGCACGATCTGTGCCCGATCCTGCAGCCCAAGGTTGTGACCTGCGGCATCCTCGAGTCGACGGCCGCGTCGCTCGATGTCATGGCACTGCATCAGCTGTATGTGCGGCGAGCCCGTGACGCCGGGGCCAACATTCGTCGTACCTCCAAGGTCACCGGCATCGAACGGACGGCTCACGGATGGCGGCTCACGACGGCGAGCGGCGCGATCGAGTGTGGCGCTGTCGTCAACGCGGCGGGAGCGTGGGGCGATGTTGTGGCCGAGCTCGCGGGCGTGCAGCCGCTCGGGCTCACCCCGATGCGACGGACCGCGTTCACGGCTCGGGTTGATGTCGACCCAACCCCGTGGCCGTTCATCTACTCACACAGTTCCGAGTATCCCTGTTACTTCAAACCCGAAGCCGGTCAGCAGCTCCTTTGCTCGCTCAGTGACGAAACGCCGTCGGAACCGGTCGACGCTCGTCCGCTCGAAATCGACGTCGCCATGGCGATCGATCACATCAATACGATCTCGACACTCAACCTGCGATCGGTGACCGCTACCTGGGCGGGGCTGCGGACTTTTGCGCCTGATCGTGACCCGGTCTACGGCTGGGACACCGACGTCGAGGGGTTCTTCTGGCTATGCGGGCAGGGCGGCTGGGGCATCGTCAGTTCGCCGGCTGCTGGCCGAATCACTGCGGCTGCGTTTGCCGGCGATGGACTTCCGGTCGACCTCGCCGATGCAGGACTCATCCCGGCCGACCTTGCACCACGCCGTTAGCTTTCGTCTCCGGGTGCGATGACGTCGGGCGAGCTACCGCTCGATATCGCTCAGGAGGTTGCGGGGGTCGAAAATCTCGGCGTATCGACCTTGGCGTGCGCAGACCTCGCGGGCGTGTGACGCAACGATCCTGAATTCGTAGTCGTCCAGGCGCGACAGCGTGGTCAGGCACAAAAAGTCCCAAGGCTCGGCGGCCAAGCTCAGTGCGTTGAGTCCAAGAACGAAGTCGGAGCCAAGTGCAGGTCCGGGACCACCTGTGCGGATCACGAGGGCGTGCTGGCCGCCAGCACCGAACCACAAGCGAAGCCCATGAGCGGATCGAGATCTTGGAGCATCGTGGCCGAACGTGCGAGCGAGATCGTTGAGGGAGCCAATCACCGTTGGGCGCAGGCGCGGACCGGTTGGGAAGTTTTCTACGAACGCTGCGACCCGTTCCAGCTTGGGAAGGCGCGGTGACTCGTAATCACGTGGAAGTCGTTCGTTTCGCTTGTGCGAAGCGGGTTCCGGCGAAGCCGGCATGGACTAGGCCACCTTTCGTCCGTGCCGTTCAGATCCAGCGTGTCACACCCCTCGTGCACGATCCCAAGTATGAAGAACTTTCTTTTTGAGCAGCGCAGCGACCTGGTTGATTCCGACATCTGGGCCGAAGCCTGTGTCGCATGTGAATCGACAGACAATCATGGGAATGGCCTTTGCATATCGTGCGACGACTGACCGTGTTAACCGGGCCAACAGCTTGTCTTGCGCCGGTCTGTCGACCGACACCTAATGTCGAGCCATGGGTGACACACCGGTAGTCAACGGTTCCAGGCTCCTCGACAAGGTCGCGATCGTGACGGGTGGAGCTTCCGGCATCGGGCGAGCGACCGTGGAGCGGTTCGTTGCCGAAGGTGCCCGGGTGCTCATCGCAGACCTCGACGGCGACGGGGCAGCATCGGTCGCAGCCGACCTTGGTGACGCAGTCGGATCGGTGCAGGTCGACGTCACGAACTACGCCGCAGTCGAGGCGATGGTCGCACAGGCGGTCGAGGCTTTCGGCGGTCTCGACATCATCTTCAACAATGCCGGCATCTCCTCAATGGGCCGGGTCGATGAACTCGACATCGATGCCTGGCAGCGAGTGATCGACGTGGACCTCACCGCGGTCTTCTATGGGTGCAAGGCCGCCGTGCCGGCCATGCGGCAACGAGGCGGCGGTGCGATCGTGAACACGGCCTCGATCTCGGGCATGTTCGGCGACTGGGGAATCCCCGCCTACAACGCAGCCAAGGGCGGCGTGATGAATCTCACCCGAGCAATGGCTGCCGATCATGCTCGGGACAACATCCGGGTCAACGCGGTCTGCCCCGGTGGCGTCGAGACCGCCATGACCGACGCGCTCGTGCATAGCCGCCGAGCCCAAGCTCAGTACGAGCGGCTTGTGCCACAGGCGCGCATGGGACGGCCCGAAGAGATTGCGGCGGCGGTCGCGTTCCTCGCGAGCGACGATGCGTCGTATGTCAACGGACACGGGCTCGTTGTTGATGGTGGAGTCACTGCAACAACTGGACAGCCGAACTTCAGCGCGTTGGCCGAGCGATGGTGGCCTGACGCGTAGGTGTCTTGGTGGGTTCGTCATCGCGCCGATGAGGGATCGCTAGGGTCGCAGCCATGCCTGTTGTGCTCGGTGTCGATTCGTCAACCCAGTCCACCAAAGTCGAAGCCCGCGACCTTGACTCGGGTCAGGTCCTGGGGTCGGGGTCAGCACCGCATCCTCCAACAACCCCGCCGGTTTCGGAGCAGGATCCGGAAGCATGGCGACAGGCCCTCATCGCCGCGGTCCAGTCCTTGAGCGCAGAGATCCGCCGCGATGTCGTCGCGATCTCGGTGGCGGGCCAACAGCACGGCCTGGTACTGCTCGATGCCCACGGCGCAGCTGTGCGGCCGGCCAAGCTCTGGAACGACACGACCTCGGCGCCTCAGGCGGACCGGCTTGTCGAAACCCTCGGCGCGAATTGGTGGGCGAGCTCAGTCGGTTCTGTGCCGGTCGCTGCGTTCACGGTTGCCAAGCTCGCCTGGGTGGCGGAGCATGAGCCCGAAGCGATCGAGCGGACTGCTCGGGTGTGCTTGCCCCACGACGCGCTGACGCTCTGGCTGTGCGGCGAGCACGTAACCGACCGCGGCGATGCTTCGGGAAGCGGCTGGTTCGATCCGGCAACCGGTTCCTATCTGCCCGACGCGCTCACGGCTGCTGGTGTCGATGCTTCGTGGGTGGACCGGCTTCCCCGGGTCGTGGGCCCGGCTGAGGCGGCGGGCGCGCTCACCGCCGAAGCGGCCGAGGCGCTCGGCTTGTCGACCTCGGTCGTTGTAGGTCCCGGTTCTGGCGACAACATGGGTGCTGCGCTCGGACTCGGACTGTCGGTCGGGGACCTGGCGATCTCGCTCGGTACGAGCGGCGTCGCCTATGCCCGCTCCGCAACGGGTACCGCAGACGAGTCGGGCAGTGTTGCTGGTTTCGCCGACGCGGCCGGTGGCTTTCTCCCGCTCGTGTGCACGTTGAATGCGACCAAGGTGACGGACACGGTCGCCCGGTGGCTCGGAACCGATGCGCCCGGCCTCGCCGAACTGGCGCTCCAAGCGGACGGAGGTGGCGAGTTGACCGTTGTGCCGTGGTTCGACGGCGAGCGCACCCCAAACCGGCCTGACGCCGCAGGCGTGATGGCAGGACTGCGCACCGACACGACCCGCGAGCAGCTCGCCCTTGCCGCCCACGACGGCGTGTTGTGCGGACTGCTACATGGCGTCGACGCCTTGGCCGACTGCGACGTGGCGACCGACGGTGTGCTCCACTTGATCGGAGGCGGCGCCCGCTCGGTCGCGTATCGCCAACGGTGCGCCGATCTCTGGCAGCGACCGATCCTGGTGCCCGATGCAGACGAAACGGTGGCGACGGGCGCGGCCGTCCAGGCGGCGGTTGCCGCCGGGCTCGGCACGTTCGACGATGTTCAAGCGGCGTGGCAGCTCGGCGCGGGCACGTCGATCGAACCCGACGCTTCCGTCGACGCGACGGCGATCCGAGACCGCTACGCCGACGCGACCGCCTGAGCGTTCGCTAGAGGTCCGTCACGCTGTCGCGGGTGACTCGGGCAAAGGCTGGCGGGCGCTTCTCGACGAAGCTGGCGACGCCCTCACGGAAGTCGTCTCGGACCAGCGAGCGAGCCATCAAGGTGTTGGTGTCGTCGAGCGACTCAGCCAACGACTGCTCCATGTGGCTCCATACCTGTTGCTTCATCACTGCCATGGACGATGACGCTGCGTTCGACGCAAGCTCCCACGCGTACTCGCGGACGGTGGTCATGAGGTCGTCGGCGGGCACCGCTTCTTTGACTACGCCCATCTCGGCCGCTTCGGTGCCAAGGAACACGCGGCCGGACATGAGGAGGTCGAGCGCCACGGACGGGCCCGTCACCCGAGGCAGCACCCACGACACGCCATGCTCGGCCACGAGACCTCGCTGGGCGAACGCCGTGGTGAACTTCGCT
>CALDGN010000135.1 GCA_937942965.1 uncultured Acidimicrobiales bacterium
CACTGGACCGTTCGCCAGCCGTCGTGTTGGCGCGCCGGGCCACGTCCGACGACGACCACATCGTGACCGAGCGAAACCAAACGCTCTCGCAGTCGGGAACCGAGAAACCCCGAGCCCCCGACGAGAACGGCACGCAGGCTCATTCGTTAGGAGAACTCCGGGTCTTCCCACCAGTGGAACCATTCGGGCAGGTCCTCGGACGGCTTGAGTGAGTACACAGGGTCGCGCTTCTCGAGGAACGACTCGACGCCCTCTTTCGCGTCGGCCGATGCGCCCATGTACTGCACGCCGCGGCTGTCGAGCTTGTGGGCCTCCATCGGATGCGAGGCGCCGAGTGTGCGCCACAGCATGTGGCGCGTCAGCGTGACCGAGAGAGCGCTCGTGTTGGCGGCGATCTTGGTTGCGAGCTCGCGGGCCGTTGCCATGAGCTCGTCGGCCGGCACGACGGAACGCACGAGGCCACCGTCGAGGGCCTCTGCAGCGTCGAAGACCTCGCCGGTGTAGCACCACTCGGCGGCCCGGCTGATGCCGACGACGCGAGGCAAGAAATAGGACGAGCACGCCTCGGGCACAATGCCTCGGCGGCTGAACACGAACCCGAAGCGGGCGTTCTCGCTGGCGATACGGATGTCCATTGGCAGCATCGAGGTCACGCCCACACCGACCGCCGCGCCGTTCACTGCGGCGATCGTCGGTTTCAGGCACTCGTAGATCCGCAGGCTGACAAGACCGCCGCCGTCGCGGTGCACCTCGTTCACCACGCCTCCGTCTTCGTTGACGTCGCGATCGAAGGTGCTGCCACCGCCGCTCAGGTCGGCGCCAGCGCAGTACGCACGGCCAGCGCCGGTGAAGATGATCGCTCGCACCTCGTCGTCGGCGTCAGCATGGTCGAGTGCATCGATCAACTCCACCCGCATCTTGTTGTTGAACGCGTTCAGCTTGTCTGGACGGTTGAGAGTGATGGTGAGGACGTTGTCCTCGATCTCGTACAGGAGCGTGTCGTAGGTCGGTGCCATGAAGGCCAGCGTGGCCGTGCCGGACCACACCCGTCAAACCGGCTCGTCAATCGCCTCAGCTACAGCCCGGTTCGCGTCGGCCGCGGTGCGCAACCCTCGCCGAGGGCGCCCGTGATGGTGACGTCGAGGTCGATCGTCTGGTCGATCACGCCACCGGCTGCGGCACCACCGTCGAGTACCTGGCGAAGACTGCCTGCAGCCGTGGTCTCAACCGGTGCGATTGCCTCGAGATCGAGGATCGTGGTCCCGCTCGTGCCGCCGGTCCATTCGACCACATCAACCATGAGGCCCGGGAGGGCTTCCATCGTTGCATCGACAGGGACCTGCTGAATCTGGGCGACGTCGAGGGACACAATGGCGCCATCGAGATCGGTGACCTCGTAGGTCGTAATGGTTGTCAGCGCGAGGCCTTGGATGGTGTTGACCGCTTCGACTTCCCATCGAGCGCCGATGCCAACGGGCTCCTCGGGGAGCACCGTGCGTGAGGTTTCACCGAGCGACTCAACGGTCTCACCTAGGGCGCCGAGCGCACCGCCATCTTCGATCGAGAACGAACCAGGAACGAGGACGCCTCGATCGGTGACCGTCTCGACGGTGCGCAAGCCGACAAGTGGTTCGAGCTGAGCGTCGAGCAGGCCCCGAATCTGTGGTGCGGAGATATCAGACGAGCCGGCCGCAATGATTACCGACTCGACCCGGTATCCCTCGGGAACCTGGGTCGCTGTTAGCTCGATCTCGGTCAGTTGGCCGATCACGCCTTGGCCAGGCACGGGGACGCCGCCGACCGTCTGGTTCAGCTCCTGATTCTGCGCCATCGACATCGTCTCGGTACAGCTGGCCGGAAGCTGCAAGCGCAGCTCGGTGCGCGGTTCCGCGCCAGGGTCCAGGACGCGTACGACCAGGCTGGACCCTTCAGCCTCGGGAGTTTCGGGCTCTGGTTCAGCCGTGGGATCTGGCTCGGGCTCCGTCGTGGGCTCAGGTTCGGATGTGGGTTCCGGTTCTGCGGTTGGCTCGGGCTCCGCCGTGGGCTCGGGCTCGGTCGTCGCTTCGGGTGCAGCCTCGTCGGCGGTGTCGGTGATCGTTGATGTCGAGGTCGAGCACGATGCGGCGAGGGCGATGCACAACACAAAGGCGCAGAAGCGCAGCCAGGTCAGTGCCGGTGAAATCGATCGCTCAGACATGGCGCGAACTGTACCGATGGCAACGGTGCCGAGCCCGACAAATGATGGGGTGCAGGTGGCGTCTTCTACGGTGGCCGGATGGACAGGGGCAAGAACGACGGAGTGACACACCAGCCGTTCGACGGAGCGTTGCGCGATCGCATCCAGGCGCATCTCGACGCGCACGATGTCCGCGAGTATCCGCTCGACGGACGGCGTCACGCAGCCGTCGCCCTCGTCGTCCTCGACTCCGACGCGGACCTGCACGGAGGGGACGACACCGAGATCGAGCGCATGCGCGACCTCGCCGGCATCCCGGGCACCGATCCTGATGACCTCACGGGCCGTGTCGACGGCACCGCCGGCGGCGCATCGCTGCTCCTCACCCGACGCGGCGGGCACCTGTCGGCGCACGCTCGGCAGTGGGCGTTCCCGGGTGGGCGGATCGATGCGGGCGAAACGCCACTCGAAGCCGCGATGCGCGAAGCCAACGAAGAGGTCGGCCTCGTACTCGACGAAGCCCACCTGCTCGGCCGTCTCGACGACTACCCAACCCGGTCCGGCTACGTCATGACGCCGTTCGTGTTCTGGGTTGCCGACCAGGACCCGATCGCAAACCCTGACGAGGTCGCGTCGGTGCACCGCATCGGCTTCCACGAACTGCAACGCCCGGACTCTCCCCGGTTCGTCGAGATCCCCGAGAGTCCTCGGCCCGTTGTGCAGATTCCAATCGGCGGCGATCTCATTCATGCGCCGACGGGAGCGATCATCCACCAGTTCCGAGCGGTCGGACTCGAGGGTTTGGGCGATCGCGTCGACGAGTTCGAACAGCCCGTCTTCGCCTGGAAGTAGCCAAGTCGTGGAGCCCCAACCTGTCGAACTCAGGCCGCCGACGCTGGCCGACGTCGAGACCGTGACCGGCTACTACTTCCGGGCGTGGCAATCGAACCTCGCCCACCTGTTCCCTCCCGGCGCGCTCGACGAGATCCCCGACAACGTGCGAGCCGAGCGTCGCGCAACCTTCGCCAGCTGGTTCGGCGAGGCCGCCGGGCACCGCAGCTTGGTCGCCGTCGACGATGACGATGTGCCGTTCGGCCACGTCACCGTGATCGCCGACGAGCTGCTGCATCTCTTCATCGACCCTGCCAATCAAGGCGGCGGCGTGGGCAAGGCGTTGCTCATGGCAGGGGAGCAGATGATCGCCGAGACAGGGCACAGTCGTGCTCGGCTCATGACGCTGGTCGGTAACGACGCCGCGGTTGCCTTCTACGAGCGACACGGTTGGTCGATCACCGGACACCGGGTCGAAGAGACCTACTTCGGCGAACCACAGACCGAACAAGAACTTGCCAAGGAGCTTTCCGCAAAGTCGATTGTCTAGGTTCAGTTTGTGGACATTCAACGGATCACTGAAGTCGGCATTGCGGTTCCCGATCTCGATGCGGCGGTTGCGCTGTTCGAGAACCTCTTTGACGCCGACGTCGGCGACCTGATCCAGGTGCCGCTCTATGACATGGAGTTCAAGATGTGTCGCGTCGGCAGGGTCGACTTCGAGGTCATGGCCCCAACTGCAGAGACCGGCGTAATCGCTGACTTTCTCGGCAAACGAGGACCGGGGCTGCATCACATTGCGTTCGCCGTCGACGATGTCGTGGACACCATGCAAACCCTGCGTGCCAAGGGCGTGCAGTTCGTTGGCGAGACACCCGCGACGCTGACGACGTCGATGGTCGACTTCGCTGGGCGCCGCTTCGACGACGAGATCTCGTTCACGTTCTCGCACCCGACATCGATCCTCGGAATCCTGTTCGAGTTCATCGAGTACCCCGACGGATATGCGACTCCCTGAGCAAGCTCGAATCTCCACCGTCAGAGCCCCCAGGGTGTCTAGCCAAAACGATCGACGAACTCCTCAGCTGGATCAGGTGTGGATCGTGATGTCGGCGGGGCGGGATGAGGCGAGGGCGAGCCGTGCATTCGGCAGGTCGTTCTGTTCGGCGCGGTGATTGGCCTCGCCGCCGTCGAAGCCGAGTCGTTGCCAACGTTCACGGATTCGCCGTTCGACCGTGGCGAGATCGGTCGAGACGAACGCCGTCAGATCGAACCGAGGTGCCAACTGATCCCAGGGTGACTCGTCGAGCAGCAACCAGTTGCCCTCGGTGATGATGATGCGGTGCTGTGGCTCACAGATCTCGGCCGCGGCACGGGTCAGCTCCAACGTGCGATCGAACACGGGGAGTGCGATCGGCTCGGCGGTGGGTGTCCGCAGTCGATCCAAGAGAGCGGCATAGCCGCCGACGTCGTAGGTGTGCGGAGCGCCCTTGCGTGCACGATCACCGCGGGCTTCGAGCACGGCATCGTCGAAGTGGAACGCGTCGAGGCCGAGGGCGATGGCTCGACCGTCGAGCTGGCGCACGATTGCCTCGGCAAGCGTTGACTTCCCGGCTGTCGGGGGGCCAGCGAGCGCAACGACCAACCGTCGCCCATCGGCGGGTGGCGCTGGCAGCGCGGCCAGGACCTGGGCGACGGGCGATTCGGGCACGAGTGCAGTTGATCACACCGTGCCAGGTGACGCAGGCCGCGTGGCTACGGTCGCGGCGTTACCTCGTTCGCCCAACCTCCGCCCGCAACGACGCCACCCGCCTCGTTCGCCGATGACCCTCGGTACCAGCGCGTGCTGTTGGGGGTCGTCATGTTGGCGGTCACGGCGTTCGGCACGCTGATGACCTTGGTGACCGTCTCGCTCGACACGATGGCCGAGGACCTCGGCACAGGCAGAGCGACGATCACCTGGACCATCACGGGGCTCATGCTCACCATGGCATTGCTCACGCCGCTCGCCGGGACGCTCGGCGACATTCACGGTCACCGGAAGATGCTGCTTGGCGGGCTCCTCGGCGGAGCGGTCGCCACGATTCTGTGCGGGCTTGCCTGGGACGCACCCTCGCTCATCGCGTTCCGGGTGCTGTTCGGTGTCTTCGGCGCGGCCGTCAATCCCAACGCCATGTCGCTGATGATGCACGCCTACGGGCCCGAACGCCGATCGACGGCGGTCGGCTGGTTCACGTTCGCAACGACCGGCGCACCGACCCTCGGCTTAATCGTCGGCGGCCCACTCATCGACTGGGCCGGATGGCGCTCGGTCTTCTTCCTCTTCGGTGCCGTCAGCGCGGTCGCCTGCGTTGTCGGCTTCGTCACCGTTCGGGCGATCCCACGAGCCGAAGGTCGCCCGCTCGATCTGGCCGGAGCGTTCACGCTTGGCTTCGGCGTGCTCGGGGTCCTCGTCGCCATCACCAGCTTCGCGACCGCAGCCCAATCCGGAGGGCTGACGGGTGCGATCACCGATCCCGTCACGCTTGCCTCGATCGCCGTCGGCGTCGGGTTCCTCTACCTCTTCGTACGGGTCGAGCGACGAGTCGCCGTTCCCATGCTCAAGCTCGACTACTTCCGTCGGCGCAACTTCAGCCTTCCACTGCTGTCCGGCGCCGCAATCCAGTTCGCCTACATGGGCGGCTTCGTGATCACGCCGTCGCTGCTCCAGAACCGATACGGCTGGTCGGTCGGCGCGAGTGCGTTGCTGATGATGCCGCGCCCTGGCGTCTTCAGCCTGGCCTCGCCGCTCGGTGGCTGGCTGCCGAGTCGAGTCGGTTACCGGTGGCCGGTTGTCGCCGGTGCCGTTTCCATGATCATCTCGATGTGCGTGTTTGCGTTCGCGGCGCTGCGAACCGATGGCATCGGCATCGCCATGATCGTCGCGGCGCTCTGTCTGACCGGCTTAGCCGCAGGCATCTCGCAGCCGGCCATCGGTGCGCTCACGGTCGACTCGGTCGATGAACAAGACATGGGCGTCGCCAACGGCATGAACCAGCAGACGATGTTCGTCGGCATCGTGGCCGGCATCCAGATCATGAGCGTCGTGCTCGGCGACGTCACCGAGCCAGAACGTTACGCCGGCACCTTCCTCATCGGTCTTGGTGCGGCGCTGCTCGGTCTCGTTGCCGCCCTGGCGATTCAGTCGCTGCGCCCGCGCCGCTAAGTCTGCTCCACTGAGACTGGGTCGCTGAGCCAGTAACGATTGGCACAACCTGCGCAAGTAGCTTCGCGATCATGGGAGCACCGGTCGAACACGTCGACGTCGTCATCGTCGGCAGCGGTAGCGCGGCCCTGTGCGCCGGCATCGCTGCCCGGGCCGAAGGCGCCGAAACGCTCATCGTCGAAGCCGCGCCTTGGGAAATGGCGGGCGGCAACAGCCGCTACACCGCAGGCGCCATGCGGTTCGCCTACGAAACCATCGATGACCTGCGCCCGCTGCTCGCCAACCCTGACGATCCCAGGATCGCGACCGCGGACTTCGGCAGTTACACGACCGATCAGTTCTCGATCGACCTGCACGGCTTCAACGAAGGCCGAGACCTGTCGCCGGAGCAGCGCACGTTGATCGACGAG
>CALDGN010000136.1 GCA_937942965.1 uncultured Acidimicrobiales bacterium
CTAGGCCTGGTCCGCGATTGAAGAAGACCCAGTTGAGCGTCGTCAGCGCCTCGTAGTGGTCGGGGGCCTCGTCTCGGAGTGCGTCGACCAGGGCGAGGCCGTCGGTCATGGTTGAGAAGCCGCCTTCGGTCTCGTTGACCAGGCAGTGCAAGAACTGGAATCCCGGCGGTGTCTCGCGGGTGGGCAGATCGGCGTGGGGTCCCAGGCGAAGCGTGCTGTTCGCGGTGCTGTTCGTGTCCGCGCTGCCGGCCAAGGTCACGTCGGCCTTGACATCCCAGATGGGGCCAAAGTTCGTGTCTCGGACGGCACCGATGAGCGTGCCCAACTGCAGGCCGATGTCGGGATCGTTCGGCAACCCTCGGAGTCTGGCCAGGCCGTACCGCAGCAGGTCGTTGAGCCAGCCGGCGAGGGCATCGCCGCCATCGAGCACCGCTGGACCATCGTGGTCCGGTGGCGCAGCGAGGTCAGCGGCAGTCCAGGCGATCGGTTCGGGAAGCCAGCTCGCGGCTCGATGCTGGCCGGTGGCCACGTGGTGCAGCCAGCCAGGGTGGAATCGACCAACCTGACCGTTCGCGAACGTGACCCGCAGCGTCCCGTCTTCGAGGGCAGCGTCGGTCACCGTTGAGTCAGCTCCGTGGTGCGCTGGATCGATGAGTCCCTCGCGAGTGGCGACATCGGTGCCCACGCCAACTGCATTCTCGAACAGCCAACGGTCAAACGCAGCGAGCTTCGACCCATCGGCCCACTCCACGTGCACGAAGTGGGCGTCCGAGACTGCCGAGGTCGGCGCATTCCACGGGTAGTCGTAGAAGTCGGGCGTGAGCGGCTGCCGATCTTGGGTGCGGGGCTGCATGGTCGATCCTTGTGCGCCAGCCTGTGTCCCATTGAATGGGACGTCCTATCTGTTAGGTTGCAGCGTATGGCGGCACCTATCGAAGAGTCAAGGACCTCTCTCCCAGATAGCCCGGTTGAACGGGCGTTCCGTGTCCTGCAGCTCGTGGTCGGCTCTGAGGAGCCGCTCGGTATTCGAGAACTCGCCCGGCGCAGCGCGTTGCCGCGCTCGACGGTCGGTCGCCTCGTCGGCCAGCTGACGGACCTCGGCATGGTCGAACGCACCGATGACCTCGCCGTGGTCGCTGGGCCTGGACTTGCCAGCCTGCAGCCCAATGCTGCGACCGGAAGCCACCTGCCGGCGCGACTGCGGCCGCTGCTGCACGAACTCGTCGCTGCATTCGGCGAGAACGCAGCGTTGTCGATCGACGACGGCGATGCGCTCTTGTACGTCGCCGAGGCGGCCAACGACCACGCCGTGAGCGTCCCGGACGTCTCGGGAGCCCGCCACCATTTCCATCTGGTTGCCCCCGGTCTTCTGACGATGGCGTGGTGGCCGTCCCATCGGATCGACAAGTACCTGCAAGCCGAGCTCGAGGCGCCGACCCCAACGTCGATGACCGATCCAGGCCTGCTCACGAAGCGGCTCGGAACCGCGCGTAGCGACGGCTGGTGCTGGACGGATCAAGAACTCGACCCTGGGGTGAACGGCCTTGCGGTGCCAATCCTGCTCGATAGCGAGCTGGTCGCGACCGTGAGCCTGTTTGGTCCCGCGTACCGCTTTAGCCCCGGACACCGCGCCGGTATCGAACAGCAACTCGCTGACCTGGTTGCCAACCGATCAGCCGAGCTGCTGAGCTAGCCCGCTTTGGGGCTTGGCGTCCCTCGGTCCCGGAAGTGCATGCCAGTGCACTAGCTTGCGACCAGGTACTGCCATGTCGAAAGACCCACATCCTGATCTCGCCGTCCGGGCCGAGCGTGACAGTGCAATGGTCTCGGCCGCGCTCCATGCCTTTGCGGCTGGTGCGGTGCCGGCCTTGCTTTGGGACGCCGATGTCGTCCGACGCGCCAACCTGATCGCCTTCACGTGTGTCGAGCTGCTCCTGGCCGTACTTGCGCTACTCGCATACATCGCGGGCCGCAACCATCGCCAGGCGTTGTTCAAGCGGCTGAACCGGATCGAGAGCACCGGCGCAGCGCTCAACTTCGGTTCGCTCGCCTGGCTCGGGCCAGACGTCGCGTCGGCGTCGCCGTCCAAATACCTCCTGACCGTCACCTTGGTGGCATTGACCTCGATTGCAGCATCGAACTCGTCTCTGCTGATCCGACGCCGGTCCTCGTTCCTGACGACCCTGACGATCATTGGCGCCAGCCACTTCGTGGCCTATGTCGTCAAAGGCGAAGTCATCTTCGCTTCCTTCACGGCGTTGTGGTGCATCGCACTCGCCTACTTCTCCCGCATCGGGTACGACGCCATGCGCCAGCTCAGCGAGCTGCAACAACAGAGCGCACTCTCGGCCCGCCATGACGACCTCACGGGTCTACTCAATCGATCTGCGTTCATCGATGCGCTCGAAGAGCGCAGGAGCACGGCCGCCGGCAGCGATGTCCTGGTGCTGCTCGACCTCGATGGATTCAAGGCCATCAACGATGGCTACGGACACGCGTCGGGCGACGCAGTGCTGCGCTCAGTCGCCGGGCGTCTCGAACGCACCCTTCCTGCGGGAACCGACCTCGGGCGCCTCGGCGGTGACGAGTTCGCGGCGCTGGTCCCGCTCGGCGCTATCGATCTCCGCGTCACGCTCGAACGAGTCCTCGACGAGGTCGGACTCGCCGTGCATGTCGACGATCGCGATCTCTACGTCGCCGGCTCGATCGGCTGGACCCACCTGCAGCCGGGCATCGATCCACCCGAGCTGATGGCCGAGGCCGACGCGGCCATGTATCGGTCCAAAGCCTCGTCAACGGTCAACAGCACGGGTTTCAACTCGCAAATGCGAGCCGATCTGGAACGTTCGCTTGAGCTGCGGCAGCGATTCCGGAGTGCGGTCAAAGAACGCCGCATCGCTTTTCATGCCCAGCCCGTCGTTCGGTCATCGGATCAGACCCCGATCGGCATCGAACTGTTAGCTCGATGGCCCGGCGACGACCACGCCGACATCAGCCCCGAAGAGTTCACGCTGTTGGCCGATGAGACCGGGCTCGCCGTCGAACTCGACCGGCTCGCGCTCACCGAGGCACGACGGTTGCTCGAGGAGTGGCGCCACGACCCCTACCTCGGGAGCATCGTGGTCAAGGTCAACGTGTCCCCGATCCACTTGCAGAACCTCGCGCTGGCCCGCTCGATTCGTGACCTGATTCCCGATGGCGATCGCGATCGGCTCGGACTCGAGTTCGTTGAGACCAAGCTCATGGCGTCGAATGCACGCACGCATGCGTTGCTTCGTGAGCTGAAGTCCATGGGTGTCACCATCAGCATCGACGACTTCGGCACCGGCTATTCGTCGCTTGCCTATCTGCGGACCTTGCCGGTCTCTGAGATCAAGATCGACCGGTCGTTTGTAACTGGCCTCGACACCGACCAGGTCAACGCTGGCCTGGTCAAGGCGATCGTCGATCTCGCGTCGACCCTTGGCATGACCACAATCGCCGAGGGCGTCGAGTCACACGAAGAGCTGCTTGCTCTGCAGCATCTCGGTATCGGCGCAATCCAGGGCTTCTTGACCGGCAAGCCGATCCCGCTCGACGAGGTCGGCGAGAGCCTGCGGGCACGCCGCGAGGCCACTCGCCACGTCGCTCAGATCCGTGACGCTCAGGCCAAAGATCCCGACATCAAAGGTGCTCAGAGCGCAGGTTGACGAAGGCCGGTATCTCGCAGGCCTGCCCAACTTCGATCGGCATCGTGACGGCCCGGTTGCGATGCGGTCCTGCGCACCAGCTTGGAAACACGACCGAGTACAAGCCACCGCCACCGGCAACGAACACCAGAAGATCTTCTGGTTGCTCAAAGCACGGGTAGCTCCGGTCCGGGTCGACGGCGCCCATGACGCCGGCGGATTTCAGCAGCTCGGCGCCTGAGACCTGGGCACGTTCGAAGACGCCGTCGCGAACGCTTGCCAGATCATGTCCGGCCTCGGCGAACACGGCCGCATGGTCGGGGTTCAGCGCAATTGCGGCCTGGCCGCGGCGCAGCGCAGCGTTGTTCGTCGTGACGTTGGCGAGCGCACTCGCCAGCGACCAGAGCATGCGGTCAGGGGTGGTCGGATCATCTGCGTCGGTGACGCAGATCACCGATTGGGGTGCGTCGACGCCGACAACGGTCACGACAGAAGAGTCAGCGTCGTGGCCGAGCATCGTGTGCATGGGCGCAAACGGACTGTTTGCTTCGTCTTCGGCGAGGCACATCGTGAACTTGCCGGGATGACCCATCAACGCCATATCCGATGTACCCGACCGGCCACCGCCAACATTGATCATGGCGAGGCGAAGTGCCCGCCCGATCGAGGCATTGGCCCGGTAGCCCGGGCCGAGTGCGCCGAAGCCGCCGTGTATTCCGCACCACTCTCGGGCCGGTCCGTTGACGATGATCAGCGGAGCGATGGCGTGGGTCGTCGCTTGCATCTCGGTCAGATCGAACCGGGGGTCCATGACGGCGCGAGCCGCAGCGAGCACGACGGGGGCGTAATCGGGCTGGCATCCGGCCATGACCGCGGCCGCGGCGAGCTTCTCTACGGTGCAGTCGCCCTGGTTCGGGCCCATGGTGCCAAGCGACATGTCGGCATCGAGGCCGGTCGCGAGAACCATGCGAGCGACCCGGTCGGGCGTCGGGATAACCACGGGCAGCCCGTCGGTGCAGCCGAGCGCGTGGAGTTGTTCGAGTGCTTCGTACTCGTCAATCGCTTCGAGGGTGCTCATCGGCGCGGCTCAGCCCCGGAAGCGATCGATGATGCCAGCTGCCAGGTCACCGGCGACGAGTGCCATGCGCTCGACGCCCGTGCCAGCAACCGGGTGGGGCAGCCGGACCCGTGGGGCTTCGGGCATGCCAACTGAGCGAGCGACGAAGTCGCCTTGGGGCCAGAACTCGTCGGTGACGAGTGAGATCGAGGGGACGCCTCGGCGAGCAATTCGTATGCCGTCACGCACGGTGCCGGTCGTGCAGCTTCCTCAATGGCCGTAGGCGCCGATAGCGGCGTCACACGAGTCGACGACCTCGTCGAGCATCTGGTCGCTGATCACCGACGACGCGTTGTTCTTGTTCCAGCGGCGGAACGACGCCTGCGGCAACGCGACGGCGAGTGCCTTCTCGACCTGGTCGAGGAATGCCTCGGAATCAGGGAAACCGTTCGCCACAAGCCCGATCGTGGGCGCACCCACGGTCAGATCAATAGAGAGCGAGTAGGGCTCGACCGGTGCACCCGGTTCTGAGCGAGGATCGACGAAGGTGACCATCTGACGAGCGTAGGCCACCGGTCTTGTCGGAACGGAAGTGGGCGCAGCGGGCGCTACGTGACGCTGGCGTCCTGACATAGGTGATGGGCGATCTCCGAAGCCACTGCAGCCGCTCGAACCGCGAGCTGCTCGGGCGTCGCACTCGCGATCGGATGCTCGATGACGACGAACGGATACCCATCGGCGCCGAGCACCTGACCCATGAGTTCCGCGGCGCTCACGAAGTTCTCGGTCATGACCGCGACCGACGGGAGGCCGAGACCCTCACCGGTGACAGCGTCATGCAAACTGCACGACGAACAGCTTCCTCAATCACCGATGCCGCTGACGAGCGCATTCCATCGCTG
Organism: uncultured Acidimicrobiales bacterium; assembly: GCA_937942965.1. GTDB lineage: Bacteria > Actinomycetota > Acidimicrobiia > Acidimicrobiales > UBA10347 > UBA10347. The sequence continues at coordinate 5,628 of CALDGN010000136.1, forward strand.
GGCCTTGTCCATCGTTGCGGCGTCTGCCGGTGCGCTGTAGTTGGGCTTCTGGGCGAGTTCGACTTCGGCGACACCATGGTCGCGCTGCAACGCCTCGGCGAGCGCCGCAAAGAACGGTCGCGTACCGTGCTTGCCGTTCGACACGATGCCGATCACGGCGCCTTCGAGTGTCGGCAGCCGTTCGGCGTAGGCGAACGCACCGGTTTCGGTTCCCCAGGTTGGGTTGAGCACTTCGAACGACATGTGGTTACTCGCAGTCGACACACGCGCCAACGGCGACGGTGACAGCTCGGGACTTGTGACCAAGCCAGGGTGGAATGACAGCGCCGAAGCCGCCCGCTGGTCCGCCGGCCGCGATCACGATCAGGTGGTCTGGGTCAGGGAGCGCCTGGTACTCGCGGTCGCCCTTGTCCCCTACGACGGCGCCCTTTCCGACATCGGCCCACTCACGGCGATGGATGCGTGCCTGCTCAAACACGTAGGTCCTGATGTCGGCTTTGGTCCAGCCAGCCGCATCGAAATGATCTCGCAGCTGTGGTGGAACGACGATGGCGTAGTTGCCCGGCCAAATCGAATAGTTCCGCATGTTGGCCCGGATCTCGGCGACGAACGTGTCGAGAATCTGCTCGGGTTCGGTCGTCCACTCGTTCATGATCTGGCGGGGAGCCATCGCCGCCATGGCCGTGACAGCCGAAGCGTGGGGATCACCGAGCCGTTCGGCGGACACGGAGGGCCACGGGCTGTTCTCTTCGTCCTCGGCCACGCACCAGCTGATCTTGCCGGGGTGGCCAAACGTCGAGCGGTCGATCTCACCGGGGCGCACTTCGAACAAGTTGCCAAGCACCAGTCGCACCGCGCGGCCAATCGAGGTCGAAGCCCGATCCGACGGTCCAAGCGCATTGAACGTGCCCGACATACCGATTTCGTTGCGGATGGGCCCATTCACGATCAGCATCACCGCGCAACCGCCGGTGCTGGCCGTGGCGCCATGGAGAAGAAACGGCTCTTGCAGCATCGCCGTCAGCGCAGTGACGACAACCGGGAAATGCATCGGCAAGCATCCGGCCATGACCGCGTTGATCGCGAGCTTCTCGGCCGTCACCGCACGTTGGCGGACCGGCTCGATACCAACGAGGTGCTCGGGCGGAAGCCCTGCCCAGTCCAACATTGCAACGACACTGTCCGGCGTCGGTGGCACGATCGGCAACCCGTCACTCCAACCGCGGCTGTGGAAGTGCTCCTGTGCGGCGGCGACATCGGTGACCGTGATTCGTTCCGAGGTCAAATCAGCCAGCATGGAGCGAGCTTACGTCAGGCGCCTTCGTCCCTAAGACTCTCAATTGCGGCCACGGCGTCATCGGCGCGCTCGACGGGGACGAGGAGATGGTCGTGATGATGCGCGGCGACCACATTGCATGGGATCCCTTGGTCACCAAGCACTCGAGACACTGCGGCGGTCAGCCCGACTGCTTCGAGCGCGCTGTGGACATCGAGCGTGAGCCACGCGGCCTCGAACTCGATCGTCGCTCCGAGGTTGGCGGCGGCTTCAACAGTTGCGACGGCCGTGATCCCCTCGTCCTCGCGGATCAACGCATCGACACCTGAGCTTGCAAGCATCAAGCGAGCGGCTTCGTCGGGATCGCCCACGGTGAAGAACGTCCAGGTGCCCGCCCGACGACTGACAGTGATCGATGCGAGCATGACGGCAAGGTCGGTCTCAGCAGCCATCGGCGCACCGTACCGCTACTACCGTGACCCGGTGCGCAGCGAACTTCCCGACACGATGGCGGCCGTCCACCTGCTCGGCCACGGTGGCTATGACCAGCTCGTGTACCGAACCGACGTTCCTCGGCCGACGCCCGGCCCGGGCGAGGTCTTGATTCGCACCGCTGGTGCCGGTGTGAACAACACCGACGTAAACACCCGCATTGGCTGGTACTCAAAGTCGGTCAGCGGGGCGACGGACTCGACCGAAGCTGCGGCCGACGACGATGGCGCATGGTCGGACAACCCAATCCAGTTTCCGCGCATTCAAGGAGCGGACTGTTGTGGCTACGTGGTCGACGTCGGCGAAGGTGTCGATGCTGCCCGCATCGGCGAACGGGTACTTCCTCGCACGATGCAAGATCCGTTCACGCTCGATCCGGATCGGCCGACCGCAACGATCGTCTTCGGTTCTGAGCTCGATGGTGGCTTCGCGGAGTACGCCGTCTGCCGCTCAAGCGAGGCGTACGCGATCAAGAGCGACTGGAGCGATGTCGAGTTGGCGTCGATCCCCTGCGCCTGGTCGACGGCTGAGGGCATGCTTGAGCGAGCATCGGTCGGCGCCGACCGGGTGCTGATCACCGGCGCGTCTGGCGGCGTCGGCTCGGCGGCAGTGCAGCTCGCGAAGCGCCGCGGCGCTGAAGTCATCGCCATATGCGGCCAAGCGAAAGCCGACCAGGTGCAAGAGCTTGGCGCCGACCAAGTGATCGACCGCAATGCCTCGCTCCGAGATGCCATCGGTGAAAGCAGCGTCGATGTCGTCGTCGACCTCGTCGCCGGCCCGGGCTTCGCAGATCTCACAACGGTGCTTCGGCCCAATGGCCGGTACACCGTGTCCGGGGCCATTGGTGGTCCGATCGTCGAACTCGACATTCGCGATGTGTACCTCAAGGACCTCAACTTCTTCGGCAGCACCTGGCAGAGCCACGACGTCTTCGCGAACCTCGTCGGCTACATCGAGCGCAACGAGGTCCGTCCGACGGTCGCGGCGACCTACCCGCTAGCTGACATCGTCGACGCCCAGGAGCACTTCGGCCGCAAGGACTTTGTCGGCAAGATCGTCCTGACCCCGTAGCCAACCAGCTGGGGCACTCTGAGTAGTGTCGAGCGCATGCTCGACGCGTACTGCTGGCCACAAAGCGGACAGGCCGGTGATCGCATCGGTCTCTCGATCTCGGGCGATGTCGGTTCGTGCACGATCGAGATCCTGCGAGTCGGCGAGCAGGTCAAGACGGTGCAGACGATCGGCGATGTCGCCGTGGACATCCAACCGGTCCCCGACGACGTGGCCGAGGCCGGCTGCGGTTGGGACACGTCGGTGCAGGTCGTCATCGACGACAACTGGCAGACCGGGTTCCATCTGGTGCGCGTCACCGCAACCAACGGCGAGACGTGCGATGCGTTCCTGGTCGTGCGCCCATCTACACCAGGCGACACGCTGCTAGTGCTGTCAACCTCGACGTGGGCCGCGTACAACGACTGGGGCGGACCGAGCTTCTACACGGGCGGGCACCGGTCCTCGCAGCAGCGACCACTCCCCCAAGGCTTTCTCGACAAGCCACGTCCCGAGTACTTCCGGATGGCGAGCTACCTCGACATGTCGCGAGACGACCGGCGTGGACACTTCGCCGACTACTCGCTCTGGTCAAGTGCCGCGGGCTTCGCAAACTGGGAACGCCTCTTCGTGGAATGGGCCGAACGAGAGGGTCTGGCACTCGACTATGCGACGAGCCTCGACCTCGCCCAAGAGCCAGAGCTCTTGGACTCGTACTCGACCTACATCAGCGTCGGACACGACGAGTACTGGTCGGCTGCGATGCGTGACCACGTCGAAGGCTGGGTCGAACGAGGCGGCCACGCGGTGTTCCTGTCAGGAAACACCGCGTTTTGGCAGGTCCGGTTCGAGGGCGCCGACGACCACCAAGTCGTCGGCTACAAGCTCGACTTCGCGCTCGATCCAGTCGTCGGTACGGACCAGGAGCACACAGTCTCGACGATGTGGAGCGATCCGTTGACGGGGCGGCCCGAGTCAGAGATGACTGGCGTGACCTTCACACGCGGCGGCTACGCCCATGTCCGCCACGCGCCCCGTGGCACGGGCGGCTACACGGTCTGGCAGCCCGACCACCCGTTCTTCGAGGGGGTCGATCTCATCGCCGGCGACGTGCTCGGCGGCGATCCGGTCATCGTCGGCTACGAGTGCGACGGATGCGAGCTCGCGCTGGTCGATGGGCGTCCCGTCGCCACCGGCGAGGGTGGAACGCCGGACAACTTCATCGTGCTCGGCACGGCGCCCGCCCACCTGTGGGCGACCGAAGAGGGCGCGCCAGGACTCCCCGACACCTATGTCGGTGAGCTCAACTGGGTCGCCGAGCGGCTTGGCGGAGCCGACACCCCCGAGAATCGCTCGAAATACGGCAGCGGCCGGGCGGTCATGGGCTGTTTCGAACGCGGCGCCGGATCGGTCTTCACCGCCGGATGCACCGACTGGGCCTATGGATTGGTAGACGAGCGGGTCAGCCAGGTGACCCGGAACATCATCGGCAAACACGCAGTGTTCACCGCCGACGACGACTAAAGCCGCTCAGGCAGATTGCCTGCCTTCGTTAGGCAGCATCGATCGTCGTGACGATGTCTGCGTCGGCAAGCGAGGTTCGGATGTCGACGTCCGCCGCAGGTCGCACGTCAGGGCAGAAACGAAGCGACGCCTGTTCGAGCGCGTGGCGGACTGCTCGGGCGACCGCTGGTGCTTCGGTGCGGTCACACTCGACGACGACTGAATCGTGCACCGTTTGCACCGGCCGAGCGGTCGGCAGGTCCCACAGCGAGTCGTGGAGGCGGGCATACGCATCGAGCATGATGTCGGCGACGCCGCCTTGGATCGGTGCGTTGCGCCAGGCGTTAACCATCGCTCGGACCCGCTCGCGAGCGGCACGGTTCAAGAATGCGTTGGCGACATCGTCTCCGGCTTCAGCGGCGATGGCCTCGATGTAGCGCCGCCGTAGTGACCGGTCCTCGAACTGGCGCCCGAGCTCTTTACGGCTCGGAGGCGACGCTCGGTCCCACAGCACCAGGCCGTGCTCGGCCTCGAACCGTGAGCGCACGCTGACCAGCGTCGCATCTGACGCTTCGATCGCTTCGCACGCCGCGAGTAGGAACAGCCGATCGACATGCAGATTGAACTGCTGGCGGCGTCCTGCCACGGTGCGGCTTGCGAACGTGAACGGCTCGTTGTCGTCGACCAGCGCAACGGGAGCCGAGAACTGCATGACCCAGGCCACGTGATCGATCGTGGCTGACCCGATCTCGCCCGCGTCAGGATGTTGAACGGCGGCGACTTCTTCGGGATTCGGCCAGCGGCGCTGGCTTTGGCGAAATGCCCGGCGGATCGACGAGATCTCGGCGAAGCTTCGAGCCAGTCGTAGAGTCGGCGCCCATTCGATGCGGTTCGTGGTTCTGCTGATCGATTCGATCTCCGAGATTCGGCCCTGGGCCCAGGCGGTGGTTCCGGGGTAGGTGCGCCGATATTGAGCGAGCAGCTTGCGGCCCTCGTCGAGCGATGTTGGCGTGCCGTTAGCGGTGAGCGATCGAGCCAGCGCTTCGGCTCCGGTCCCGTACGCGATGCCGAAGTTCAGCGCTTTGGCCATCTGGCGCAGCTGTTTGAAGCGGCCCGGGTCCGATGCGGCGAGTTCATCAGCGTCGAAGCCGAACATCGAGGCCGCGGTTGCAACATGCACGTCTTCGCCTCGCTCAAACGCGGCCTTGAGCGGTGCGTCTTCGGCGACTTGAGCAAGGAATCGCAGCTCGGCTTGGCTCAGGTCAGCATGAACGAAGACTCGATCGGCGCCGGGCCGAACGTGTGGCTTCATCCGAGGCGTGAAGTTCTGGGCATTCGGATTGCGGCTCGCAAGCCGGCCGGTGTTCGTGCCGACCACCTGCAGGTATTGCGGACGCATGCGCCCGTCACCGTGCACGTGGTCATGCATCGACTCGCCATAGGTGCTCAGGATCTTGGCGTAGTTGCGGAACTCGAGGAGCGCTTCGGCGAGCGTTCCGCCGATCTCACGTAGAACGCCAGCGTTGACCGAGTCCTGATCGGTGAGCGGCCGAGCCGTGCCGTAGCGGCGATGCGTCCACGCTGCGACCTCGGGCTCGCTCCAACGGTTGAGGGCCTGGCGCACCTGCTTATCGCTGGCTGGGTTCCAGTTCGGTTCGGTGACGTCGTCGAAGAGGCTTCCCTGGCCCCCACCGGTGATCAGGGCGATCCGTCCGACGACGTCGCGATGCTGCGACTCCATCGTTTCGAGTTCGGCTTTCCAGCCGGGCCAGTCGAACGGAAGGCCCGAGCGCTCCATGCGATCGAGGAACGGGCGCGCGGCCATTTCGATCTCACAGATCATCGTGAGGCCCGCCGCATCGATCTCTTGTCGCAGCGCATCGGCGACCCACAGCGTCTCGACGGCATCTGCGGCCGCATAGCTGATCTGGTCCGCGGTCAGATCGTCAGTCGCGGTGTAGCTGAGCTGGGTTGAGCCCTTACCTTCGGCCTGAATGCCGAGATAGTGCTCGGTGGCCCAGGCCAGGCCGTGGTACCACGAGAAGCCGCTGCGTCCCTGGTGAATGAGCGCGTCCGCGAGTTGGGCATCCCACCATCGCAACCCGCGAGTCACATCGTCGCTGGCGTACACCGCGTCGTCGATCACTCGTGCGTCGAAGTTCGCATTCCACGCATCGGCCGTTACTCCGTCGAAAAGCGGCGCGAGCCGTTGCGGGTCGAGGTCCCGAGCGTCGACCACAAAGGCAAGCTCTTCGCCCGCGCGATCTCGGGTCGCAACGGACGCGACTCGAAGCCGCCCAGCCCGGGGCCCGTCAATGGGCGTCTCGGTGTCGATCGCAACGTTCACGGCGCCAGCAAGCGCCGTCGCAAGCTTGTCGAGACCCTGCTCGTCGACGACGAGCGTGACAGGAATGCTGGACGGGTCACGCGACATTGCGCCACGACCCTATGGCACGGGAATGATCACTCGCAGCCAGTGTCAGCCGGCCTTGAGATCGGCCTCGATGAATTCGGCGTCGGTGCGAGGGCCTTGCCCGTCGCGGCTCGACTCTTGGCCACGCAATTCAACCCGCCGG